>JAZRGY010000048.1:0-61129 GCA_045644485.1 Candidatus Cryptobacteroides sp.
ACGTGCTGTCCTTCCTTCATGAGGTCAGCGTTATCTACGAGAGCAGCGTCGAGGTGGATCTGCTCGTAAGTCTCCTCGTGCATGAAGTTGAATCCGTCCTCATCCTTGTAAAGGAACTGGTATGGTCTTCTCTCCACGTTGATGGTCTCGATCTTAGCACCTGCTGTGAAAGTGATCTCGAGGATACGTCCGTTCTCGAGGTTTCTGAGTTTTGTCTTTACGAATGCAGGACCCTTACCTGGCTTTACGTGCTGGAACCATACGATCTGACATGGCTTGCCGTTGAAGTTAAGATAAAGTCCGTTCTTGAAATCCGCTGTTGTTGCCATAAAAATATATAAAATTAAAAATTATTAGTCCTGAAATTCTGACCTACTTCAATGTCAGAAGAAGCAGGTCGGAGGAAATCGGCTGCAAAAATATAAAAATGTATCTATCTCACAAAATTTTTACTGATTATCAGTATTCTGAGCCGTTTCCGACCTTGAAAGTCTCTTCCCATTCCGAGACAAATCTGTTCAGCGCCAATATATGTTCTGCAGTTTCTTCAAGGAGCCATTTCGGAGTCGAAGTGGCACCGCACACTCCCACCTTGTCATCAGCCCTGAACCATTCCCTCTTGATCTCGCCCGGTGAATCGATGTGGTATGTACGGATATTCAGAGACTTGCAGAGATCGCAGAGCACCTTTCCGTTCGAACTAGCCTTTCCTGCTACAAAGATTATCAGATCATGTTCAAGTGCGAACTTTGACAATCTTTCGTGTCTTGTCGCCACCTGCGAACAGATGGTGTCATGCACGGAAAGAAGTCCGCGTCCTTTGAATCTTTCCACGGAAAGTTCATTGTAACGAGCCATATCTTCCTCCAGGCGTACACACAGGCTTCTATATTCAGCAGGACTCTTTGTCGTCTGACTGAACACTTCTGTAGGAACATCCATACGCACCCTTCCTTCTGCAATCGCTTCTTCCAACATCTGGATATTCTCCACAACTACCGCTGTCCCTTCTGTCTGGCCGATCAGTCCGAGAACCTCTGCATGGCCGATCTTGCCGAAAATAAGGATCTGGCCACAGCCTTTCTCCTTCTGCTTTGTATATGATTCCTTGATATGTTGCTGGAGTTTGAGAACAACCGGACATGTGCAGTCAATGACCTGGAATCCCAGAGTCTCGGCACGTTCATATGTCTGAGGTGGTTCTCCATGTGCACGGATGAGCAGGACCTCTCCTTCAGCACTCATCATCTCATCAAAATCCTCCTTGTCGATGGTAACCAGACCTTGTCCGGAAAGTCGTTCCAATTCGGAATCATTATGCACAATCGCTCCGAGCGAGTAAAGGTGTCTTCCCTCTCCCTTGTCCAGAAACTCTTCCGCCTTTCCTATAGCCCGTATTACGCCGGCACAGAATCCGGAATTCTTGTCTATATCAACAGTAATCATAAGATCAAAGTTCGAAACGTTCCCTGATGATGCCTTTCAACCATTCCAACTGGTCTTCCATGGTCATGTCCGAGTTATCGAGCACTATCGCGTCCGCAGCCTGAGTCAGAGGCGACACTTCTCTATGCGAATCGATGTAATCACGCTCCTGAAGATTCTCAAGGACTTCCTGAAGATCCGCTTCCATGCCTTTTGCCTTCATCTCATCAGCCCTTCTTTGTGCCCTTACGAGCGGATCCGCTGTCATGAATATCTTAAGTTCCGCATTTGGAAATACAGTAGTACCGATATCACGACCGTCCATGACAACCCTTCCGTTCTTTCCGAATTCGCGGAGTTTTCTATCTACGAAGACGCGGACTTCCGGCACAGTGGCTATAGGACTCACCTTGGCAGCGACGGTCATTGAACGGATCTCGTTCTCAATGCACCTCTCGCCGATATATGTACCTTCGGGTCCGAAATGCAGATCAAGATTGTTCAGTGCCTTGTCCAGTTCAGGCACATTAATTGTATTGTCGTCCCCGATGTACCCGTTTTCAATGGCAAAAAGGGTAACTCCTCTATAAAGAGCGCCTGAATCCAGATACATGAAAGAAAACTCGCCAGCAACAATTTTTGCAAACGAACTTTTGCCTGTAGACGAGTAGCCGTCGATGGCTATGATGATGTCAGGTATATGCATTAGTACACGTTAAACTCTAAAACCAAGCAAAATTATAAAATATTGTGTAAACTCCCAAAAATGTCGATATTTGTAGAACTATAAACTTAATGGTCATGAAGATTCTTGTTATTGATGACGAACGGTCTATCCGCAACTCCTTGAAAGAGATTCTTGCAGATGAGGGTTACGATGTGGATGTGGCGGAAAATGGTGCACAGGGTTGTGCAATGGTGGATAAGGAAAAATACAGCGTTATATTCTGCGACATAAAGATGCCTGAAATGGACGGTATGGAAGTACTCGACCGCCTAGCGCAGATGGGAGTAGACTCCGCAGTGGTGATGATTTCAGGGCACGGCGACATAGATACGGCTGTTGAATGCATAAAGCGAGGTGCCTTCGATTTCATACAGAAGCCTTTGGACCTGAACCGCATACTCATAACAATAAAGAATGCCACTGAAAAGGTTTCTTTGGTAAAGGAGACCAGAATCCTGAAAAAGAAGGTCTATGGACAGGAGATGGTAGGAGAATCACCGGCGCTGATCCAGGTGAAGGACATGATAGAAAAAGTCGCTCCCACAGATGCACGAGTGCTCATAGTAGGATCCAACGGTACCGGTAAGGAACTTGTAGCGCGCAACCTCCATCAGAAAAGTCCAAGATCGTCGGCTCCATACATTGAAGTCAATTGTGCGGCCATACCTTCAGAACTTATTGAAAGCGAACTGTTCGGACACGAAAAAGGTGCCTTCACCTCCGCCATAAAGCAGCATAAGGGAAAATTCGAACAGGCTGACGGAGGAACTCTGTTTCTTGACGAAATCGGAGACATGTCGCTGGCAGCACAGGCAAAGGTACTGAGAGTCCTTCAGGAAAAGAAACTTTCACGCGTAGGAAGCGACAAGGATATAATAGTTGACGTGAGAGTTCTGGCTGCAACCAACAAGAACCTCAAGGAAGAGATTGCAAAAGGCCACTTCAGAGAAGACCTCTATCACCGTCTGAGCGTGATTGTAATCAACATGCCGACCTTGGACGAGCGTAAGTCGGACATTCCTCTTCTTGTAGACTACTTCATAGGACAGATCTGTTCCGAAACCGGAATGCCTCCACGCGATATCGATGAAGACGCCATGACTCTTCTGAAAGAAAAGACATGGACAGGAAACATCCGAGAACTCCGCAATGTCGTAGAAAGACTCCTTATCCTGTCAGGAAACAGGATAACAGCGTCTGATGTAAGGGCTTACGTTCTCTAAAAAACGATAACTATTCAGCGGCAGCATCGTGCTCCTCCTGGGTATTGATGCGCTGAGGACCACCCTTTTCTGCACGAAGGAAGGCGGCTGAACGTTTCAACACGAAGTTCGATCCAAGATACTTGGTTCGGACTTCGTCGTCTGCAGCCAATGCTTCCGGAGTACCGCTCTGCAGGATGGAACCCTCGTAAAGAAGATAGGCGCGATCGATGATGGCAAGTGTCTCACCCACATTATGGTCGGTGATTATGACACCTATGTTCTTGTACTTGAGTTTCGCGATGATGTACTGGATATCCTCGACGGCAATCGGGTCTACACCGGCAAACGGCTCATCAAGAAGGATGAACTTAGGGTCGATTGCGAGGGCTCTTGCAATCTCACATCTGCGACGCTCACCTCCAGACAACTGTATACCCTTGCTCTTGCGTACCTTGTGGAGATTGAATTCATCCAGAAGGTCTTCCAGACGCTGCTTGCGTTCCTCCTTGGTAAACTGCTTGGACATCTCCATCACAGACATGATATTATCCTCCACAGTCATATGACGGAACACGGAAGCCTCCTGAGCGAGATATCCCACACCCTTCTGTGCTCTTTTGAACATAGGGAGATCCGTTATCTCTTCATCATCAAGAAAAATCCTGCCGGCATTCGGAACCACCAATCCTGTGATCATATAGAAACTCGTGGTCTTTCCTGCACCGTTCGGGCCGAGGAATCCTACGATCTCACCCTGATTCACCTCCATAGACACGCCCTTCACGACAGTTCTGGGACCATATTTCTTAACAAGGTTTTCGCAATGTAACTTCATCTTCTTTCTACTTTATATCCAGTTCCAGGTCCTTTACAAGATTCTTGACCTGTTCATTCTCTCTCATCAGTTCTGCCGCCTGATCGCTCGGCATATATATCTTCTTCTCTGCAGGAGTGTCATCCGGAGAAACCGCCACACGAAGATAAACCTTGGCCGATCCCACAACCTTTCGTAAGTTTCCTTCCAACTCATGCAGAAGTTTTGACTCCACCCAAGCCTTCTGGGCATCGTTCACAACAAAGAATACGACTGTCTTGAAGCCCTCTGTCTCAGACATTTCCAATGTGGTGGTCGTCAGCATGCTGGCAAGGCGAGGCTTGTCACTGTATATTCCGGCAAGTTCCTGCCACTTTGCCTTGATGGCATCATCCGAAGGCATGGAATCTTCCTTTGACGCCTCAGGCTGAACCGTCTGAGGGTCTTCCATCACGGACTTCAGGGACATGCCTGAACGGACCGTTCTTGTGCGACGTTCACGAGGCTGGATTTCCTGCTGGGCAGCAGATACCACCGGCTGCGGAGCCTGAGATTTCTCCACTTCGGTTTCACCCCCAGTCGAAATGACAGGTGTCACCGGAGTCGGTGAAGATTCGGGACGGGAAGGCGCAGCGGGCTGAGCCTTCATGTCCGAAACAGAAGCAGGTTTCGAAGATATGAAACTCAGACGCATGAGAGCAAACTCTATATGCAGACGTGGGTTCACGCTGGCTCTGTATCCTGATTCACACTGGGTAGTGATCGACAATCCTTCATAAAGGAAAGGCAATGGACATCTGTCCGCCTGCTCCTTATATCTCTGCTTCAAAGATTCCGGAAGTTCAAGAAGTGCTTCAAGGCCACCGCTCTTGCTCACCACGAGATCGCGCAGATGCGAGGACAGGGCTGCCACGAAATGCAAGGCATTGAATCCCTTCACAAGCACCTCGTCAAATATCATCAATGCCTTCGGATAATCCCCCTGAAGGAATGCGTCCACAAGGGAGAAACTGTATTCGTAGTCCAGGACATTAAGATTTCTCAGTACATCCTGATACTTGACATCTGTTCCGCAGAATGCCACTGACTGGTCAAATATGGTCAGAGCATCACGCATTGCACCGTCAGCCTTGTGGGCTATCACGTGAAGTGACTCATCATCGATGCTGACTCCCTCACTGGAAGCGACCATACGAAGGTTCCTGACTATATTGTCTACAGTGATCCTATTGAAGTCATAGGTCTGGCAGCGCGAAAGGATCGTCGGGAGAATCTTATGTTTTTCAGTTGTCGCAAGAATGAATATCGCATGTGCAGGCGGTTCTTCAAGAGTCTTGAGAAAGGCATTGAAGGCAGCCTGCGAAAGCATATGAACCTCGTCGATGATATATACACTATATCTTCCGACCTGCGGAGGTATGCGGACCTGATCCATCAGGGTCTTTATGTCTTCCACTCCGTTGTTTGAGGCCGCATCCAGTTCATGAATGCAATATGAACGGCCTTCTGCAAACGAAAGGCATGACTCGCACTGTCCGCATGGTTTCATATCCTCAGAAGGGTTGGAACAGTTTATCATCTTTGCAAAAATGCGGGCAGTGGTGGTCTTGCCGACACCACGCGGGCCACAGAACAGATAGGCATGAGCCAACTGTCCCCTCAAAATCGAGTTCTTGAGGGTCTGGGCGATATTATCCTGACCGATAAGTGTTCCAAAGGAATCCGGCCTGTACTTTCTTGCTGATACTATATACTGACTCATAAAACGTTCTTTCGTCAACCTACAAATATAGCACTATTTTTGTTAACTTTGCACCCGAATCCACATATACGAAACGTTTATCCAAAAATATGATGATGAAAAAAACATTTGCCATAATGGTAGCCGTCCTTCTGCCCGTATTGACTTGGGGACAGGCCCAGATCAACACAAAAAAGGTTAAACTGGGAGACTTCACCCAGAAGATCACAAAAGTTGTTCTGTCCGGTAACGAATTCATGGACAATGCACTCAAGGATGAGATTACCGCCAGATGGCGCATATCTCCATATGAATTCTGCACCTTGGATGAATTCGACAAGATGAAGAGCAATGATGAGTATTATTTCCTTCTCATCACAAAAGGTCAGTTCAAGAAGGACCCCAACCCTACCATACAGTTTCTGACTCTCGCAAAAGGAGGAAGCGGAGTCAAAAGCATTGATGATATGCTGGAAGTCGTATCAATGCCGATCGCCTCAGCACATTTCCCTTCAGGAAGGGAAGTCGTATATCTTCCGGCCTTTCTGGATATAATTCAAGGCTACACACTCGAATCGATGGAAAGCGATTCTGACGCATACGGAGGACTTCGTAACTATTCCATAAACATAATGCGTTCCGATGACTTCAATATCGTTATCTCAGAGGACGACCTCGCCATACCGATGGAGGCTCTGGAAGACGGTTCGATCACCCTCGATGAGGATATGGAGATCACTGACGAAGATTCTGTTGACGAACTTATGATGAACAATGCGGCAAACACTCTTGTAAGTTATGTCGTGGCTCCTTTCGACCCGACTCCAGGAACATTCTGCTACAAGATGCTGATCGACACACAGAACCACAAACTGTATTATTATAAAAGGCATAAAATCAGCGAAAAGTCTGGAGCGGGCTTCCTGAAAGATGACTTAAAACGCATTTATGCCGTAAGATAGGATGATCAGCGGAAGAACAGACATAGGATTGCAATATGCCGTAAAGAGAAGCGGATCATCCGTTGGCTACTGTGCCTTGAGCATAAGATGTGGAACACGCGATGAGAACGGCTTCCATAGCGGCATTGCACATTTCGTGGAACACACAATATTCAAGGGTACGGAACACCGCAGCGCGGGAGTGATAAACGGGTATCTCGATCGCCTGGGAGGCGAACTCAATGCATTCACAACCAAGGAAGAAATAGTATTTCACGCAACAGTACTGAAGGAAGATCTGCCGAAAGCGGCAGCACTTCTTTTTGAACTGGCCACATGTCCGACATTCCCCGAACATGAGATAAATACAGAAAAGGGAGTGGTAATCGACGAGATACACTCCTACAAGGACACTCCTTCAGAAGATATATATGACAGATTTGAGGAGATGCTCTTCGAAGGGCACCCTCTCAGCGGTCCCATACTTGGAACTGTCGCATCTGTCAGAAAAATCACTCATGAAGAACTCATAAGGTTCGTGAAAGAAAAGTTCCG
This sequence comes from Candidatus Cryptobacteroides sp., assembly GCA_045644485.1. Classification (GTDB taxonomy): domain Bacteria; phylum Bacteroidota; class Bacteroidia; order Bacteroidales; family UBA932; genus Cryptobacteroides. Next base: position 7,409 of record JAZRGY010000048.1, read on the forward strand.
CCCTGAGAAAATGGCCTTCACAGTCGTTGCAGACATCGATGAGAAGAAAATGGAAAGGGATGTGCTCAAACTTGCAGGAAAATTCTTCAGCAAAGATGGTGCAGCACCCATACCGGAAATGACAGAGAGAGGACGGGATATCTGGAGCAGATTGAACCGGTTCGACAAGACCTTGAACAAGAGAAACCATCAGGCAAACTGCATAATCGGAGGTCTTGCTCCGTCGCTTTATCAGGAAAGGGAAAGGCTGGCGACAGTCCTTCTATGCAATATTCTCGGAGGTCCGGCGAGCAATTCCATCCTGAACAATGTACTGCGGGAAAAGAACGGATGGGTATATGGAGTGGAATGCGGATATGTGCAGTATTCTGATGCCGGGATGGTGACCATCAGTCTGGGATGCGACAAGAATAATCTTGAGAAATGCCTGGAAGCGACTGAAAAGGAAATAAGAAAACTTCAGGAGACAGCACTCTCAGACCGGAAATTGAAAGCAGCCAAAAAGCAGTTGCTCGGACAACTCGCCATCAGTGGCGACAACGGGGAAACACAATGCCTTTCAATGGGAAAAGGCCTGCTGGCATACGGAGAGATAACCGGAGACAGGAAGACAAAGGACCTCGTAGAGTCCATTACCGCTCAGGACGTCCAGGAAATGGCCAAGGTCATTTTCGCTCCGGAAAAACTTTCCAGACTTATCTACATATAAACAGAAGTATGGAGAAGATATATCAGTACATAAAGGACCATGCGACAGCGCCAAGCGAGGCCTTGACATGGGTAGAAAAGCAGACACACATCAGGACCAACCATGCCCGCATGCTCTCGGGAGCAGTTCAAGGTCAGATCATGCGCATGCTCGTACAGACCAGCGGAGCCTCACGCATTCTGGAATTGGGCACATTCACAGGATATTCCGCAATCTGCCTTGCATCAGCAATGCCGGAAAACGGACATCTTGACACCCTCGAAATCAATGACGAACTTGAAGATCTCATTCTTGAGGGATTTGAGCGTGCCGGACTGGATGAGGTAATCGATCTCCATATCGGAGACTGCAAGGAAACACTACGTCGGTTCAGACAGGAAGGCCGCATGTATGATCTGGTGTACATGGACGCGAACAAACGGGAATACCCTGAGTATTACGAACTTATATTTGATATGGTACGCCCGGGAGGACTGATTTTGGCCGACAATGTATTATGGGACGGAAAAGTATGCGAAGATCCCATGCCTCAGGACAAGCAGACAGTCGGAATTGCCAGATTCAATGACATGGTAACGGAAGACCATCGCGTGGAGTCAGTTATCCTCCCCCTTCGCGACGGTCTCAATCTCATCCGCAAAAAAGTCTAGCAGACCTTGAAGAAATAACTGAACGAGTCTATTATATCGTTCAAGGAATCGACGGCAGGGACCAGTTTCTCAAGATCATCGTACAGTCTCTTATAATAAATATAGAATCGTGCACGCTTTTTCTTATTCAGATTAATCCAGATGGCCGCACGATTGGCCTGGATATCCAGACTGTATTCCAAACCTGAATCTTTCAGAAAGCCTGTTATAAGCACTTCCGCTGTCTGCTGGTTTATGGCTCTTGTCATCATCCTCTGCTTGACCTTTATCGGCAAGACTTCCAGATGCTCCTTCAACTTCGGCATGATCCGCTCTACAAGTTCCTGATATCTGGAATTGGAGCATTCGGTCATTTCCTCGCAGGGCCTGTAACCATGTTCTGTGTGGAAACTGTCGTCAATCGCACGCAAAGCAAATTGCAGGCGAGCCTCCATAGACATCTGCTCGCCACGTTCAAAATATCCGATCATCCAATTCCCTGCGTTGTTGACACCTGTCCTTATGTAATCAATATCTTTCAACATATACTATCATTTTCTTAACTGCATCATGCATACACGGCCGGTACGCGACATCCATTCCTTGTGATCATCATATGATTCCCTGTCGACACATACCCACAGGATCTTCGTCTTCATTCTGTCCGGAATCCTAGGAGCATGAGCGTATCCATCCGTGAGTATCACAAGCCCCTCATATCCGTTCTCATTGGCATAATCAACAGGTTCCTGAAATGAGGTTCCTCCTCTTCCGCATACAGCAAAATTCTTTACTGCCTTGTTCAGACTGACTACAGAGCGGACTCCACAATCAAACTGCAAGACATCTACAGATTCGAAACCATATCGGAACGCACTGTTGACCACTCCATAAAAATCAGATACAGACTTGTCGCTCACTGAGCCAGAAACATCGACCGCTACAAGAAGCCTCGTATTGAACCTTCTTATACTTCCCATCTGCTGAAATCCAGACCGGCGGTTCGGTCGCATTCTGGTAAGTGTCCTTTCGGAAGAGATAATGCTGGCACGAAAACCAGAAAGAACCTTTCTCCAGTCAATCTTAGCCTTGAGAGAAGCCTTGAGAACCTGCTGCAAATTCCCCGGAACACTACCCCAGTCTTTCGTTGACTCGATGATTCCGTTTATCTGACTTGTCATCATCTCGTCTTCGCCCCACAATCCCGCAATTTCGCGAAAGGTCTCGACCTTCTGCAATGACAGTTCCATCTTACCGACCATACCATAACCTTCAGAACATCCATATCCGAATCCTGAATTTCCGGTTCCTGATCCGCTTTCTGAATCTGCGTCATCATCACCGGAATCTGCAGGAGGCAGAAGTTCCTGAATCTTCATCGCGTACCACTCATAATACATTCCTTGGTCAAGACCGAAATCATCCGGAGAGCAGACCTTATAATGCATGAATTTATAATTATCCTCTATGGTGACATCACTTCCCAATGCAGCGGCAAGAAGACAACATCCGTCGGGAATACGTTCGTAGGGATGCTTGAGCAGCAGACGGACTGCTTCCAGTTTCAAGGCTTCTTCAAAAGCAGGATCATCCAGTTTCTGAATGAGTTCCGGATTGAATTCAAGTCTTCTCCTGCCACTCCTGAACGGACATTTGAGTGCAGAATCTGCAACAAGTTCATGGAGACACAGGACTTGGAAAAGAGGTGGTTCAAGAATGAACCACCTTTCAAGTATCTTCTCTATCCTGCGTACCATGTCATTTGATAGTCTTGATGTAATCTACCAGAAGTCCTGTCAGTTTACGACATTCTCTGGCGATAAAGAATATAGCCTTGGGATAGGTCTGCTGGATATATGTATTTGCAAAATGAGCCGCAGCCTCCTTTTTGTACTTCGCAAGATATCTGAAATACGCTTCGAGATTGGCGCTGGCCTGAGAAACCTTGGATGTAGGTATTTCGTCGACCTCGAGATGGCGATAGACATCTTCATTCACTGCTGACAATTGATGAAGTTTATAGGAATCCAGGGCCTTCTGGATGGATGGATCCCCAAACAGCATCAGCACTTCCTTTCCGGTCACCAGTTTCTCATTCGATATGCTTGCCAAAAATGTGGAGGCCGCCTTTCCTCCTACGATACTTGAAATCACCTTTCCATCAGATGCTGTCAGATGCGGACGCCCTTTGATGATATCAGACACTCTTTTCCACGCCCTTCGGTCAGGCGACTTGTCAAGGCCGATATCTGAATTTTCCTTCATATCCGGATCCTTATCAAGCCATAAACGATTATTGCTGATAAAGTCTATCACTCTAGAGTCCACTCCACTCTTCTTTGCCCAAAGAAGCCACTCCGCAACAGTCGGCTTGAAATTGACTATATTGAATCGTGACACCAGAGCGGGATCAAGATCGGTCAACTGATATTGGTCGCCCATATTCACTGCAGAAATCACTCTGCTACCGTCAGGAAGTTTCCTGCCCGCCAGTTTTCGATTCAACGCCAGGTCCATGACTGTCTGAAGAATTTCCGGACGGGCACGATTGAGTTCATCCAGAAAAAGAACGATAGGCTTGCCATCTATAGGGAACCAATAAGGAGGTCGGAAGATGGTCTTACCGGAGGATGAATCCTTATCAGGAAGTCCTATTATATCTCCCGGATCACTCATCTGACCAAGAAAAAGTGCCGTCACAGGCATACCTTTGTCAGAAAAGTAGGCGGTCAGTATCTCGGATTTTCCTATTCCGTGATTTCCGACCAACATGATGTTATGCGAGGGCGGTGTCACATCAAGCAAATGCCTGAGTTCAGTAATGTTTACAGAAATATTTCCCATGATTTTTCTCGATACGTCTATTAAAGAGAGAAGTCATGGGAAATTTCTATCAATATTTTCTATATATTTCGGGTAATCTTCGCACCAAGTACATTAAGACGGATGTCGATATCCTCGTAACCTCGGTCAATCTGATCTATATTGCTTATAACGCTCGTACCCTTCGCAGACATCGCAGCAATCAGAAGAGCGATTCCGGCGCGGATATCAGGCGAGGACATCTGTCCTGCACGAAGTTGATAGCGGTGATCATGGCCTACGACTACAGCCCTGTGGGGATCACACAGAATGATCTGGGCACCCATATCAATAAGTTTATCCACAAAGAAAAGGCGGCTTTCGAACATCTTCTGGTGGATCAGGACACTTCCCTTGCACTGGGTTGCAGTCACGAGTATCACACTCAGGAGGTCTGGAGAAAGTCCCGGCCACGGAGCATCCGCTATATTGAGTATCGAACCGTCAAGAAAAGAGTCTATCACATAACTTTCCTGCTCCGGTACATATATGTCGTCACCCCTGCGTTCAAGATTGACCCCCAATTTGCGGAACACATCAGGAATCATTCCAAGTTCATCATATGCCACATCCTTGATGGTGATGCAACTTCGGTTCATCGCTGCAAGAGCAATGAATGAACCGATCTCGATCATATCAGGAAGAATCTTGTGCTCAGCGCCTTTGAGTTCCAGTACTCCGGTTATTTTAAGAAGGTTTGAACCGATACCCTCGATCTTTGCACCCATACGCACAAGCATACGGCACAATTGCTGGACATATGGCTCGCAGGCTGCATTGTAGATAGTTGTAACACCCTTTGCAAGAGTTGCGGCCATCACTATGTTCGCGGTACCGGTGACAGAAGCCTCATCCAGAAGCATGTATCTTCCTTCAAGGGACTTACCCTGCGGAACATTGAGATAGAACGCCTTTCTGTCCGTATCATATTCCTGAGAGGCTCCAAGGTTCATGAATCCTAGGATGTGGGTATCTACCCTGCGTCGTCCGATCTGATCACCGCCAGGCTTAGGGAAATATGCCTTTCCGAAACGTGCCAGAAGAGGTCCGACAACCATTACAGAGCCGCGGAGTTTCGCACACTTGGAAACAAAATCCGCACTCATGATGTAAGCCTCATCGATCTCATCAGCCTTGAAGGTATAGACACCCTTCTCGTGGCGTGTAACCTTGACACCCATCCCTTCAAGAAGGAGAATCAGGTTCTTCACATCCAGAATTTCCGGGATGTTCTCTATGCGAACTGCCTCTTTGGTAAGAAGTACAGCACTTATGACCTGAAGAGCCTCATTCTTTGCTCCCTGAGGTCTGATTGTTCCGCTGAGTCTGTGCCCGCCTTCAACTATAAATGAACTCATACTATATATTTTAAATATGCTCCACTTCAGGGTGAAGTTCTATTTCAAACTTTGTTTTAACAGATGCTATTATGCGTTTCTCCAGACCGATGATCTCTTCAGGGTAGGCTTCACCGGTGTAGTTGACTATAACCAGAGGCTGCTTTTCCCATACTGCTGCACCGCCGCTCCTGCGTCCCTTCCATCCGCACTGCTCGATCATCCATGCAGCAGGTACCTTGACAGTTCCGTCAGGAAGGTCATAATGAGGGACATTATAGTCAGAGCCATGCTCAGCCTTCGCTTCAGCCTCGATACGGGAGAAATGTTCGGCACCGATGACCGGATTCTTGAAGAAACTTCCGGCACTTCCCATAATCGACGGTTCCGGCAGTTTCTCCTTTCTGATCCTGATGATCACTTTCCTTATCAGGGATGGGGTCAAAGATTTCTCGACTCCGCTATCGCTCCGCTCGAAATGACAATCAACTGCCTCTTTCAGGTGACCATAGTCAAGGCGAGGCTGAGGCTCACGAGAAAGGGCAAAAACAACATGAGTAACAATGTAGCGGCCCTTGACCTCAGGATTCTTGAAAATAGAGTCACGATAGCCGTAGCCACAGTCCTCTACATCAAAATGAACGAATTCCTCCTCCTGAGTATCATAACAATACACCTTACGGATCACATCCTTTACCTCCACACCATAGGCTCCTATATTCTGCACCGCCGACGCTCCTACTTCTCCAGGAATATATGAGAGGTTCTCCACACCCCAAAGTCCTTCCTTAGCCGCCCATGCACAAAAATCGTCGAAGACTGTTCCAGCACCTACTGACACCAGCACCTGGGCCTCCGGAGCACATTGGCACTCGTCTAAGATTTCAATAAAGTTCATCTTCGAATGCAGGACAGTCCCCTTGAAATCGTCAGTGAAGAGAATATTGCTGCCCCCTCCCATATGGAGCACAGGGCGGGCAAGTTCCTCAAATTCTATATCCACAAGATCTGCCACAGAGTCATACTCCATGAAACACCTGGCCTTCACCTTCATTCCGAAGGTGTTCATCCTGGTCAGATCCTGATAGTAACTGGTCTTTATCATCCTAAAATCACTTAAAACTATATAGATCAACAAGTTAAACTCATAGAGGTAGTATAAAAATCACCACCCACGAACAAGCAACTGTCTATATATCAAAATATTGACTGCCTAGCAGAATTCCCTGACCCATGTAAGAATATATTCTTACCGGGTCATGAGAATACAGATAATTGATACTAGCCTATCTCCGCACCGTTGCAGAGAGTCTCGGCAGGAGTGATGAAACGCATCTTGCCGTCGTTCTGACGAGCCATCAGGATCATACCCTTAGACTCGATGCCACGTATCTTGCGAGGAGCAAGGTTGGCCAGGATGCAGATCTGCTTTCCTACCATCTCTTCAGGCGAATACTGTTCTGCAATACCTGAAACGATGACACGTTTGTCAATACCGGTATCGATGGTAAGTTTAAGAAGTTTGTCAGTCTTAGGGACACGCTCCGCCTCGAGAACAGTGGCTGTCCTTATATCCATCTTACCGAAATCATCGAATGTACATTCTTCTTTCTGCGGAGTGACAACAGCAGCCTCAGCGGCCTTTGCTGCAGCCTCTCTTTCCGCACGGATAGTCTCAAGACGTGCTATCTGGCCGTCTACAACCTCATCCTCGATCTTTGCAAAAAGGAGGGTAGCAGGATTCAACTGATGACCGGCAGGGAGAAGAGATGCCTTGCCGAGGTCGTCCCATGAAAGGGTAAGACCATCATATGTCACACCAGTATGGAGAGCAGCACCTTCCTCTGGTGTGTAACGGTTTTTATAAGGAGATTCCTCGACTTCGCTCGGAATGACATCATAAGCCTCGCCGGCACGGTGGTCTGAACCCGCTACGATACCGACATTCAGGATACCACGGAGTTTCTCGGCAGAGAAAGGAAGGAAAGGTTCAAATGCAATTGCAAGAGAAGCGCAGATCTGGAGAGACACATTCAGGATGGATGCAGTCCTGTCCATATCTGTCTTTGCCACCTTCCACGGCTCTGTATCTGTAAGATATTTATTACCCAGACGGGCGATGTTCATAGCCTCCTTGAGGGCCTCACGGAACTTGTAACCGTCGAGATATCTCTGCATCTCCTCCTTAAGAGGCTGGATCTGTGCAAGAGTCTCGGCATCGATCGCCTCAGGTTTGAGGTCAGCGGGAACCTTGCCTTCGAAATATTTATGGGTAAGCACTACCGCACGGTTCACGAAGTTACCGAGGATGGCAACAAGTTCGCTGTTGTTGCGAGCCTGGAAATCCTTCCATGAGAAGTCATTGTCCTTTGTCTCAGGAGCGTTTGCTGTAAGCACATAGCGGAGTACATCTTCCTGTCCAGGGAACTGCTCGAGATATTCGTGGAGCCATACAGCCCATCCGCGCGAAGTCGAAATCTTGTCACCTTCGAGATTAAGGAACTCATTGGCAGGTACATTGTCTGGCAGAATATAACTGCCGTCTGCCTTGAGCATTGACGGGAAGACGATGCAATGGAATACGATATTATCCTTTCCGATAAAGTGGACAAGTTTGGTATCCTCGCTCTTCCACCACTTCTCCCAACTCTGCGGAAGAAGTTCCTGAGTATTTGATATGTATCCGATAGGAGCGTCAAACCATACATAGAGAACCTTTCCGTCAGATCCTTCTACAGGCACAGGTACACCCCAGTTCAGGTCACGGCTTACGGCACGCGGCTGAAGACCGCCGTCGATCCAACTCTTGCACTGACCGTATACATTGCTTCTCCACTCCTTGTGTCCGTCGAGAATCCATTCTGAAAGCCATTTTTCATACTGATCCAGAGGAAGATACCAATGCTTGGTCTCCTTCTTGACGAGTTCGCCTCCGCTGAGAGCAGACTTAGGATTGATAAGTTCATCCGGGCTGAGTGTAGCACCGCACTTCTCGCACTGGTCACCATATGCACCTTCAGCACCGCAACGAGGACATGTACCGGTAATGTAACGGTCAGCAAGGAAGGTCTTGGCCTCCTGGTCATAGTATTGCTCACTCACCTTCTCAATGAATTTTCCCTCACCATACAACTTGCGGAAATAGTCAGCGGCATTCTTGTGATGAGTCTTCGAAGATGTACGTGAATATATATCGAAATTGATTCCGAGACCTGTGAAAGAGTTCTTGATTATCTTATGATACCTGTCCACGATATCCTGCGGGGTGCATTCCTCCTTCTGTGCCTTGATTGTGATAGGAACTCCATGCTCATCCGATCCGCATACATAGAGGACATCCTCACCCCTCATCCTCAAGTACCTGACATAAATATCTGCAGGCACATACACACCGGCAAGATGGCCGATATGGACAGGACCGTTCGCATATGGAAGCGCACAGGTCACAAGCGTTCTGTTGAATTTCTTTTCCATTATATATTTCATTTTAACATTTTTACATTTCATGAGATCCTCACATCGCCGAGGTTCCTCGATATGACATCCGTCACACCCTTCCAAGTTCGTTATTAAGGCGGGTACGTGCCTTGTTGTATTCGCCGATACGGGTCATTATCTCTATCTGCCTGTCCGGGTCCTGGGTACGTGCCAGTTCTGCTGTAAGTTCCTTCTGGAAGAGTTCCACCTTCTTCAACTGGTATGCAAGCAAAGTCTTAGGTACATACATCACCAGACGGGTAGACACCGCGGTAAGGGACTTCTCATAGTTCTCGACCGTCAACTGATGTTTGCTTATCAGCAGGTCCTTCGCCACAGCAGATATCTCCATATCCATGCTGTCCATCAGACGCTTCTGCATCTGCTCCTGGGTCAGGCCTTCGTCGTACATCCTGAAATATTCCTCATAGACCTTTCTATATGAAACATTTACAAAATCCATATCATCGTCCGCAAGGATTCCGTCAATAAACTCAGCCACATTGATCTTCTCTCCTTCCATATAGAACTTCGAATCCCTGTCAAACTCCAGTTCGGTACATCCCTCCTCCAGTATGAACTCCAGAAGTTCCTTCTCACATGGGGCAAGATGCGGCTCATTGATCACTATGCCTCCCTCTTCCACTACCGGTACCGGAGGCATATCCATAGGAGGAACATCCTCATCCGAAGGAATATAATCGTCATAAGACGGTGGCGGCGGGACATCTCCACCCTGGGCCACCGCAGCACGGTTCTCCTCCCTTTGACGCGCCCTGTCCCTTTCCTTCTGCTCTGCAAGAAGCATATCCGTCCTCGAACGGCTTACACGCTCTGTAAGTATCTGCTCATCTATCTCGAACTTGCCCGCACATGTCTGCACATATACAGCACGCACGACCGCATCCGGAATCAGAGCGATAGTATCTGCAACATCATTTATCAATGTCGCGCGCTTGAGAGGGTCATTGCCGGCCTCTCCAAGAAGAAGATCGGTCTTGAAACCTATGAAATCCTGTTCGTTGCGTGCAATATGGTCCTGGACTTCTTCGAACGTATGTCTGCGTGCAAAATCATCCGGATCCTGACCTTCAGGAAGAAGGACAACCTTGACGTTCAGTCCCTCCTTCAACACCAGCCCGATTCCTCTCAACGCCGCCTTTATGCCTGCGCCGTCGCCATCATATATGATGGTCACATTATTTGTGAACTTCCTTATCAGACGAATCTGCTCGACAGTAAGGGATGTGCCGCTTGAAGCGACTACATTCCTGATACCCAACTGATGCATCGACAGAACATCCAGATATCCTTCGACAAGAATACATTTGTCCTGACGGGAAATCTCATTTTTCGCAAACCAGATTCCGTATAGCGACCTGCTTTTGACATATATCTCCGTTTCCGGAGAATTCACATATTTGGCAATTGTCTTGTCCGTCTTCAGAGTACGTCCTCCGAAAGCGATCACGCGACCGCTTACCGAATGGATCGGAAAAATGACTCTGTCAAAGAAACGGTCCACAAGACGCCCGTCATCATATTTTATGCTAAGTCCTGTCTCCACAAGGAACTCCTCCTTATATCCGGCACTCCTCGCCGCATCGGAAAGAGCCTTACGGCCCACAGGGGCCCATCCCAGGCCATATTTTCGGATAGTCTCATCCTCAAGTCCCCTGCTCTTGAAATACTGATATCCGATTGCCTGCCCTTCCGGAGTCTGAAGACTTTCCTGGAAGAACTTCCCTGCATATTCGGAAACCAGAAGAAGACTCTCGTTACGCTGTCTGCTGGCTATCTCCTCTGCAGTCTCCTCTTTCTCCACCACCTCTATATGATACTTCTTCGCCAGATATCTGAGAGCCTCGTTATATGAGAGGTTCTCATGTTCCATGACAAAGCCGACTGCCGTTCCGGACTTGCCGCAACCGAAACACTTGTATATTCCTTTGGACGGAGACACTACAAAAGACGGAGTCTTCTCATTATGGAACGGGCAACACGCCATGTGGTTGGCTCCGCGCTTCTTCAAGGTCACGAAGTCCCCCACGACATCAACGATCTGTGCCGCATCCAATATCCTGTTCACCGTCTCCTGAGGAATCATCCTACTGTTCTTCTACCTTTTCGTATTCCACGTCCTTTATGTGGCTCTCATATTCATCGATTGCCTTGCGCATCTTCCACGAAGACAGAAGTTCCGATGCTCCATAGACAATGAGGGAAGCACCTGCCACCACTCCTATAGCCTCACCGACGAATGCCGGCTTTGTAATCAGAAACATACCCGCTGCAAAGACAATGAAAGGCATGACATACGATCCAAGTCCCACCCTCATCACATTACGCGCACTGAAAAGGCCGATCATCTGGAAAAGGCCGAAACAGATAAGTGCAAATGCTATCAGATATATGAGCAGTCCGGCAACGAAACCCGGAAACATGAAGAGCATCAGGCCAAGGACGATATCCACAACACCGTTGAAACCCATCAGCCCCATGGCCCCGTTGGTCCTGTTCCTGTATCCTACAATCATGGAAACCACTCCGGAAGCAATGAGAAAGGCCGCGATGATCCGCACTGCCAGTTCAAGAGCATTTGTCTTGCTTACAACCATCACTATACCGATGGCGATTGCTGTCAAAGCCCTAAGAGGACCGTTGAACTTGTTTTTGTAACCGAATGTAATCATATGCGTTAAATCATAACTTGCAAAAATAACAAAAAAAACGGAAGCATGTCATGCTTCCGTTATAATATGGAACATTCCGTTTATTAAAACGGTAGATCGTCCTCTTCAAGTGGAGCGCTGTACGAACCTGCACTTGCCATGTAAGGGTCATCCGCAGAAACAGGAGGAACTCCTTGGGCTCCGGTAGGAGCAGAATAACTTCCGGCTGAGGCAGCGTAATCCGGTCCCGGTGCCACCTGGCCGACAGGCTCGATCCTCCAAGCCCTCACATCCGTGTACCAACGGCCGTTATATTCACGACTGCTGAGGTTGAAGGAAACCTTCACCTTGTCTCCAACCTGATACTTATCAAGTTCCCGGACCTTATCCTCACCCCAGACATTCATGCATACCTGAGAAGGATAATTGCCTTCCTGATATTCGAACACAAACTCCTGCTTTGCCCAGGCACCTCTCGCTGACGTACCTGTCTGTACATTGAGTTTACGGGCTATCCTGCCCTCAAGTTCCATTGCCATCTTATTAGTTTTCAGGAGCGAACTTACCCACTTTGAGAACCTCTACATCAAAGATGAGAACAGAGTTAGGAGCGATTGCCGACTGTCCTCTCTCACCGTATGCAAGTTCTGATGGGATATAAAGTGTCAACTTTCCGCCTTCACCTACAAGACCAAGTCCCTCAGTCCATCCTCTGATCACACGGTTTGCAACAAACTGGATACCCTCCTCTGAGTTGTGCTCATCGAATACGGTACCGTCTACAAGAGTACCCTTGTAGTTTACCCAAACTGTATCCTGAGGAGCGATCTTCTCTGCTGCACCCTCAGCGATGATTGTATACTGGAGGCCGCTTGCTGTAGTGTCGACATCTGCTCTCTTTGCGTTCTTTGCAAGGAATTCCTTTCCTTCAGCCGCGTTCACAGCAGCCTTGTAGTTCTGCTTCTTCATGATGAAGTCATTGAGGATATCAGACATAAGGTTAGGGTCGATATCGAACTGTGCACCAAACTCAGGATCATATGTAGAACCCTCTGCATTGAGGAAATCCGCCATACCCTTCTTGATTTCCGACATGTTCATCTCGCTGAGGTCATCTGCAAAACCATTTGCCTTGAGGAACGATCCGAAATTGATACCGATAAGATAACTTACTGAGTCAACAGATGCTGCAGAAGGAAGTTCAACATCCACCTTTACATTGCTCTTCTGAGCGTTGCATGACAGCGCAAGCATTGCTACGAGTGCTGCTGCAAAGATTTTGATTGTTTTCATCTCTTTATAGTTTTAATTATACAAATTGTCCAATACAAACCGCAAATATAAACATTTTTTCAATATGCTGTAACTTTATACAAATCTATCATATGGCATCATCCACGTATATTTATGGGCCATCAAAATTTACCACCAAAGGACAGAAAATTTTTGAAGACTCAAAAAAATCATTTAATTTAGTAATTCAAATATTTTGTGTTATGACAATCGACTCCGCGCTGCTTCACGGAAAACTGAAGGAATTCTTCGGATTTGACTCCTTCAAGGCTGACCAAGAAAAGATCATTACACATCTTACTGGCGGCAACAATGCATTTGTCCTCATGCCTACGGGAGGAGGAAAGTCTTTGTGTTACCAGTTGCCGGCCCTTGTAATGGAAGGCACGGCGATTGTCATATCACCACTGATTGCCCTGATGAAGAATCAGGTGGATGCCATCAGAGGCTTCGTTGCCGGAAATGACGGGATAGCCCATTTCCTCAATTCCTCATTGAGCAAGTCACAGATAGCAGAGGTAAGAAGCGATCTCATGTCCGGGGCTACCAAACTTCTATATGTTGCCCCGGAGTCACTTACAAAGGCGGAAAATGTCGCCATGCTCAAGGAAATCAAGATTTCATTCTATGCTATAGACGAGGCCCACTGTATCTCAGAATGGGGTCACGACTTCAGACCAGAATACAGACGTATCCGCACGATCATAGAGGAAATAGGAGTCTCGCCGATAATCGCCCTCACAGCCACAGCGACGCCAAAGGTCCAGAGCGACATCATCAAGAACCTTGGAATAACAGACGCCACAGTCTTCAAGTCATCGTTCAACCGTTCCAACCTTTATTATGAAATAAGGGACAAATCCGACCCGAAGAGGGATATAATAAAGTTCATCCGCCAGAATCAGGGAAAGTCAGGCATCATCTACTGCCTAAGCAGGAAGAAGGTGGAGGAACTGGCAGAACTTCTGAACATAAACGGAATCAAGGCGGCGCCATACCATGCAGGTCTGGACGCAAAGACTCGCGCTGAGAACCAAGACAAGTTCCTGATGGAAGAGGTGGACGTAATCGTCGCCACCATAGCGTTCGGTATGGGTATAGACAAGCCTGACGTAAGATTCGTCATCCATTACGACATCCCTAAAAGCATCGAAGGATATTACCAGGAGACAGGACGTGCAGGAAGGGACGGAAAGGAAGGCCAGTGCATAACATTCTACAGTTATAAGGACATCCAGAAACTGGAAAAGTTCATGCAGGGAAAACCTGTCGCCGAGCAGGAGATAGGCAAGCAACTCCTGATGGAGACCGTAGCATATGCCGAATCAAATTCATGCAGAAGGAAACTTCTCCTGAACTACTTCGGCGAGACATATGAGACAGAAAACTGCGGTGCATGCGATAACTGTCTCCATCCCAAGAGGCAGTTCGACGGCAGGGAGGAGATGGCCATGGTCATCGAACTCATACAGGCTCTTCCTGAAAGGTTCAAACTGGAACATCTTGCAAACATCCTTGCAGGAGAGATGAACTCCATAATCAAATCATACAGGCATGATAAACTGGAACTCTACGGAGCAGGTAAAGATCACTCCGTGAAATTCTGGTGTGCAGTGATCCATCAAGGCATCATCCTGCATTTCCTCCATAAGGACATAGAATCCTACGGACTTATTTCCGTCACTGACAAAGGCCAGGAGTTCTATGAAAAGCCTTACGAGATAATGCTCACCGAAGAAAGGGAGTTTGCAGAAGGCGAGGAAGACGATGAAGATGCTGCGGCAGCAAAAGGAGGTGGAGGTGGAGACCCTCAACTTCTCGCAATGCTGAAAGACCTCAGGAAGGACGTTGCACGTAGACTCAGACTGCAGCCTTGGGTGATATTCGGGGATCCTTCTCTGGAAGACATGTCGATAATGTATCCTATCACCGTGGATGAACTCAAGAACTGCCAGGGAGTTGGAGAAGGCAAGGCTCGCAAGTTCGGAAAAGAGTTTCTGGAACTGATTGCCAAATATGTGGAAGAGAATGAGATAGAAAGGCCTGACGACTTCGTCATGAAATCCATGGTGAACAAGTCGGTAAACAAGGTATACATCATTCAGAACATCGACAGGAAGATTCCGCTTGAGGACATCGCCGATTCCAAAGGTATGGAAATGGAAGAACTTCTGGACGAAATCGAAGCGATTGTCTATTCAGGAACAAAACTGAACCTTGACTATTACATAGAGCAGACACTTGACGACGATGTTGTCGACGAAATATTCGACTATTTCCGCAACGAGGCCGAATCAGACTCACTCGAAGCAGCCATGGAAGACCTCCGGGACGACTACGACGAGCCTGAAGTCCGTCTGGTCCGCATCAAGTTCCTCTGCGAGGTCGCAAACTAGAGCCTCTTCCTTCTGCCGCTCACATCTACCCTCCGGGATAGCACCCGTAACGCCACCGCATGGACCATGTCCGAGCACAAGCAGAACCTTCGCCACAGATGCTCGACAGCATAATCCATACTAATTTACTAGTTAACAGATTTCGGATAATACTCACTCATATCATTCCAATACAAGTTGCCATAATAATCCGAGTTATACACCATCACATGTGAACCGTTTGTCTTATCAAACGCGTGCAGATACAGGTCGCGAATGACAGTATTCGGATTACTCTCAAACCATGATAGGATAGACGAAGTAAAAGTATTGGAAAGATACACCTGAAGTTCATTATCGAATGCAGCAGCCTTGGATGTTTCATAAGGATTGGCAGCAGTCATCATCAGCAAGCCAGGGATGCCAGTGCAGTCCTGTGCAACCACACCGGAATAACAAGTCTCGACAATGGCAAACATCTTACGGAACAGCATATCGGAGAACATCGCCCTGGCAAAGTCTGCATTCAGATCCTCATCCTCTTTCCACTTCCAGCCCTTCTGCGTTCCGTGTCCGCTCCAGAAGAACAGAACATTATCATTCTCACTGCTTCCCAATGTCACAGGATAAGCCTCAGACGGATCACCGGTCAATATCTGCTTCAGATCCTCAAGAGCAAGATCTTCTAACTTGTAGTCTATCTGAACATTGTCGTACAAGTTACTGCCACCTATCTCCCCGCGGACCACGCCCTGCGAAGGATTCTTTTCATTATAGGCTATATCGTCAGCCATAATCAGGATGATATGGTCGTCATCATATCCCTTCCCTTTCAGGAAATGATACATGCCCAGCACATCCGCCTGATGGCGATAGTTCTTCCATCCATTGGATGCAGCCACCAGCACTGCGTAGTTGTCGTTCAGTTCAGGATAATCGATTTCATGGCCATTTCCACCCACGTCCTGCATATGCTGCTTCTTCCACTCCCAGGCAGCCACAGGAGAAGACGAATGACCGTCGCTGTTTCTGCTGTAGTAGTCTATGATGACCATTTTCCCGTTATATGTAATCCAATGGGCATACGATGTCGAACGAATGGTAGTATAGTATTCGGAATTAAAATCCAGCGTTCCCGTTGCACCGCTTATTGCCGGAGTCTCGCCAGATATGATCTGACTGTGATATTTTGAAATCATACCTGCTGTCCATCCTCCCTGAGTCGTCGCATTGCCATTCAGCAATGCCGCTATGGCCTTGTTGAGGTCCTCTTCATCATTCTTTTCAGCCCATATGGAAGCAAGAACAGTTATCAGCACAGCATCATACACCTGAGCCTCACCCGCAAACGGCACTCTGCCGTATAGGGCATCGTAGGAAACATCGAAACCGGAGCCGGGATGGCTGGCAGGAGCAAGTCCGGAAATGAAATCCACAGGATGTTCGCCATTCAGAATGGATTTATTATATGCCTTATCTGCAAACATCAGGGCAATATATCGCCAGGGTTCTGAATTGTAAATAAAGTCATCAATATAATTCTGTACAGGTACTACATCCTCCGCAGCAGCCGGTACACACACGACTGCATCAGCACCGCTGTCTATAATTCGCTCAAGGCAACCTTCAAGTTCATCGGATTTCTTATAAGTCTCAATGCAGACCGGCTCCAGATTCAGTTCCACTGCCTGAAAGGCAAACCAATCCACAAAAGTCTGTCCATATATATCATCAGAGGCCAGCAGAGCCACCTTCTTGAGTCCTGGATGCTCATTGGAAAGACATGAAAGAATGATTTCACTCTGTGAGATATCCGTCTCACACAAGCCCCAGAAGAATCCTCGATGTCCGAAAATTCTGGGCAACTCCTGGGAGGTCGAGAAAGTGAACAGAGGTTTGATATTCTGCTTTTTTCTTGCAAGAGCAAAGGCTAGTGCCTGCGTATTTGCAGATACATTGCAACCGATGATGCTCCGGATATCCTCTCGTTCAGAAAGGGTTGCTCCTACTTTGGGTTGTGAATTGCTTTCAATTTCAGTATCTTTGAATGACTGACAACAACTCACGAAAGAAACGAGGCAACTTATAAGTGTTGTGAATTGCTTTCAATTTCAGTATCTTTGAATGACTGACAACAACTTTTCACGGTATAATTCTGCAGTGTAAATAGTTGTGAATTGCTTTCAATTTCAGTATCTTTGAATGACTGACAACAACAGGTGATACCATTGTTAAGCTGGTCAGACAGTTGTGAATTGCTTTCAATTTCAGTATCTTTGAATGACTGACAACAACTCGCTGCCGAATCTGACATATGCCGTATTTGTTGTGAATTGCTTTCAATTTCAGTATCTTTGAATGACTGACAACAACTTAAAATTGAATATGAAGCAACATAAATCCGTTGTGAATTGCTTTCAATTTCAGTATCTTTGAATGACTGACAACAACCGGTTGTGATCTGGGTTATCCGGACGTTATGTTGTGAATTGCTTTCAATTTCAGTATCTTTGAATGACTGACAACAACTTAAACAAGGTGATCTCTATAGATCTTGCGTTGTGAATTGCTTTCAATTTCA
The DNA here is from genome assembly GCA_045644485.1 of Candidatus Cryptobacteroides sp. GTDB lineage: Bacteria > Bacteroidota > Bacteroidia > Bacteroidales > UBA932 > Cryptobacteroides. The sequence continues at coordinate 25,344 of JAZRGY010000048.1, forward strand.
GTATCTTTGAATGACTGACAACAACCTTTATGGGTGACCCTAAACGTGTAACTATGTTGTGAATTGCTTTCAATTTCAGTATCTTTGAATGACTGACAACAACTGGATATGGGTATTATCCTAAACCGCAACAAGTTACAGCATGTTATCAGAACAAAAAAAAATCCGGCTTACTGCTGGATTTTTTGTTTATACGAGACTAAAACGAATTTCTAGAAGAGTTCCAATTGTGTATATTGTGTAGGCGGTTTTCGTTCTTTCTTTTCCGCAAACAGTTCCATCGAACCGAATTGTTTGTCGGTTATAGATAAAATCCCGACTTGACCCAAAGGAGGGAGAAAAGATTTTACTCTTTTTATATGAACTTCTGCATTTTCTGCGCTAGGACAATGCCTCATATAAATTGAGAACTGAAACATTATGAAACCATCGGAAATCAGTTGCTTGCGAAAATCCGCAGCGGCCTTCCTCTCTTTCTTTGTATCGGTAGGAAGGTCAAAGAAAACGAGTACCCACATGATTCTGTATTCGCTGAAGCGATCCATTATTTCATTTCCGGATATGTCAGCCTCCTGCTCTCACCTCTGAAACATTTAACTAATGATGATGTTGTATATGACACTGCAACCATAAGCGGGCTTCTTTTGCCTCCAATAAGAACTTCGGTTACAGGTATGTTCAGTAATTTAATCTTCGTTGCTGCAGTGATTTCCGCATCCGGATCATCACCCAAAATTTCAACAACGATCTTATCGACGTAAGGACGATATGGTTCCATTATATCATCTGCCAGGCAATATGCGTTGTATCTATTATGATGATGAATACCCAACGTAGGAAGAAGTCCGCTTCCTACCAGTGCCCGGGCCACAATAGCCCTCAAGATAGCATACCCATAATTCAGCAATGCATTTGCCCCGCCTCCTTCATGATCACGAACAAAGAAAGGATTATCAGGAAAAAGTGTCTTCCAATAATAAACAGCAGCCCTTGCCTCCATATTATCAGTATCACCACTCCTGACCGATTCAGACCATTTCAACATATTGTTATGCACCTCCCCTGTAGTGTATTTCAGCATTGCGGCCTGATTACTGATCTTTGCTTCTATAGTCTGTTGCCAAAGTTGCTTCTTCAACGGCAAAGATGCATCCAACTGATTTCGGAAACGTTCATTCTGAATTGAGTTTCCGGCAAGCGGAAGCAGAAGCCCTACCGGTAACTGACGGGAGTCGCATGTAATGACTGCGCAGTTGTTATCCAGCAATTCCGCCAGAAGGGCCTGAGTAACAGTAATCTGTTTATGGTCAAGAATGACTACGCCAATATCCTCAATAGGAACAGTACGAGTATTGACTCTATCATCTTGTTTTTCACCATCAGCATTCGGCAATCTGATTACCAACTGTTTCAGTTTAAGCGACAGATAGGCCGGGTTTCCGAAATACAGGGTACGTTTAATCATGGCAACAAGTATTATTATTCATCAAAAAGTTCCAACTCATCAGGAGGAGAATCATTAGACAAGTAGTTATTAGGATTGATGACACTCCTACCTAACTCCTTCTCGGTTTCTTTTCTCGCAATACCTGCCACACCTCCGCCTCTCTTTGCAATTTTCTTGCTCTGGATAAAGTTTTCAGGAGACTCTCTCTGTGAAATTTCTGTAGTAACCCGCTCTCCTAACATTGTAAATATCAACTCAAGATCATCCATATGATCCCGGAGGTTCTGGTTCTTCTGCGTAAGGCCTTTTATCTCCTTATATTCAGAAGGTGTCAGGCCAAAAGTCGCTTTAGATATTTCTGCTGTCAAGATAGCGAAATCCCGTTCTTCAGTAATTCCCCGTTTCTTCCATTCATCTGTAAGATTCTGACGGATTGCAATACCCCTTAAACGTTTATCAATCCAGTCTTTGGGATATCCTTTCTGCTCATAAAGTGCTTTCATACGTTCTTGAGCAAATTCCGGATTTTCTATTTCCAGAACACGATCATATCCGATCTGGGCCAGCCATTGTTTGAACGGTTCTGCTTTAGGAGATGGGATCGACTGAATCAAACGGAATACTGCTTTCAGATCTGCAGACATTATCTTTCGGCGCTTTCCATCATTTGCAATCATTTCAACCTGGGTACAGATTGTACCCCAGTTGTCATACAGATATTGATCCCTGGACCGCATGCGTTTTATATATTGCTTCGGGTCAGAACTATCTGTAAGTGCCACTATAATATCTTCTATTGAGAAATACCACTGCTCCTCATCATCTTTCCAGGCAGAACGGATCCTCTTGTCTTGAAATATCTTTATCTCGTTCATTGTTAATCCTTTTGTGGTAAAAATTCAGTGCCTATATAAACAACATTTCCTAGTCTGTCTACTTTGACAGGGATACATATTTCCTTTATCATTTCGCCGGTAATTGCTCTTTCCATTTTATTTTGAGAAGAAAATTCAACCTTATTCACTATTGATTTTGCAACTGCTCCACTGATGAAGAAACACTGACAATCACCGGCAGACACCATCTTATATATTCTATTCCTATGGCATATCGCAGAAACACTGCCACGTTCAATCTCCTCATATGTAGGCAGATAAACCAAATCATTCGGAGACAGATAAAACAACAATTTATCTCCGCTCTTATTAATTTCCGGCACAGGAGACAATCTGTTCTTAAGCCTGTCAATGACCTCATTCAAAGGTATAGTATCAAATGAACGCAAGCCTTCTTTACTGATATATACCGCAAAATACAGATTAGTACCTTTAGCGGCCTCGACAAACTTATCTCTTTTATTTCCGGTCGTACCTACTGCAAACTTACTTGCATGCTCATACCACCGGACTTTGTATATCGGCTTATGCTTACGCCCGTTGTTCAGTCTTGTCAGGGCAGCATTCATCCTCTCAATACCATCTGGAGAAAATGCAATTTTAGGATCATTGTCATTCTCTTCCAAATGTTTAAGAAGAATCTTCTGGATTCCTGTATCAGTCACCTGGTCTTTTATCTTCTTTTCATCGAAACTTTCATCAAGGGCTTTCCTTACGGCAAATGTATCATCTGTAAAATAATAGACCTTCATCTTGTTAGGGTTAAACTCCGCCCAGATATCCTTGTTTTCCCCTGCTGCAAAGAACTTCTTTATTCGCTTTTCATCATATCCTAAGCCAAGCAATCTCTTGATTTCCTTCTTAAGTTCTTTATCCGCTATATTGTCCACAGTCTGTAACGCAACACCTAAACGCACTTCCTTTATCTTACGAAGAGAAACCTTTGCAAAGACCGTATCCTTATGAAGCGGCTTTCTGATTGCCCACCAATCATTATCAGGTTTCTGTTCTGTAGAACTTTTCATAGGACGTCCGGACTTATCCATCTGCAAATTTCCGTTCTCATCATAATATGAAAGATAACTATTCGTGGCTTTGTTAATGACGCGCAGATTCTGTTTGAAACTTACAATAATTGACTCAAGCGCTGTTTTGACATCCTGTGTAAATGTTGGCCATGGCTTCAGGAATTCTTTTGCAACTTCCCTTTCCTTTCCATCTATAAGAATCTTTTCATATCTACGCAACTTTCGTGACAACTGATGACGAATTTTGACATTTTCCGACTTTGCTGCTTCATTATTCAAAAGATGGACATGGCTTCTGGTCGCACAAGCAATCACAATGGCGTCCATTGCATGATGCCTATGGTCTATCCTCTTCTTGTTAAATCCTTTCAACAGATCATCCGGCATATCAGGCACAATGTGACCTTCAGTATTAGTACATGTAAACTTATCCGTACCGCAAATTTCATTCATTCTTATGAATCTTGGAAGAATGATACTATTCCACACGTCATTAAGCCCCCAATCCTTCTTGAGCCTGGTAGTGATACTGCCATTACATGTTATAAGATTTTTCGAGACAGTCTCCTCTTCATAAATACCGGGAGCAACTTCCTCCCTGACAATATTGGAAAGCAATGACATGATATACCTACTTATATATCTACTGTCATTCAACTGACGGTTGATGAATTCATCTGGAATATCCTCAAGAAGCAGATTTTTCATTTTCACCCTGTTTCCTGCATATGTTTTCCTCACGAAACTTTCATAATCTTCAACCGAAGACACCCTAACAGTCCTGCCACCGGAAAGAGTCACTATCTGACCATGATTGTTTTTGATGAATTCATACCCTAACTGACGATCTTTTAACTTATTGACTTCTGCTTCACATATGACTTTATTCTGAAAAGAATCGTCGAAATACCTTGATTGCGGAATCACATGTTCAATCTCATATTCGTAAGTGAAAAGTTTCGCTAAAGGAATCGGCTGTCCCGTATAAGGAGAACGATACTTCTGATCCAACCATAGTTTATATTTAAGAATCTCTGAACGGCTAGGACGTTTTGTCGACTCTGATAAATTCAATTTGCTGATGATATTGTCAATCTCATCATCCCTATCTGCAACATCATTAAGAACAGTTTCTTCATATATCTTCAATATATCGTGCTGCGACGGAGAATACGGACGGACTCCTTCTATACCATATTCAGGATTCATGAACTCTTGAAGCAAAGTTCTTATCCGCTGATTTGTATTTTCACTTTCAGTAATCTTACGAGTGTTTCTAATCCTCTGTTCTTTCGTACTCTTGAGTTCCCTACCCAACTCCAGATGGATTTCATCTATCCCGCCATATCGTCGCCAAATATCTCGGACTGTACGCAATGTCTCCATCACAACCTGTTCAACGATCGGGTTATTCATAGAGTATTGTCTGAAGGTGCCTATAAACGCATCTATATCATTCGGACTATTCCACTTCCTTGCATCCTTACTTTCAGAATGTCTGCCATATACGATATAACATGCCAACCACATAGGAAGGCCCTGAAAATCATTGACAGATGTCATTCCTGCACATCTCTCTCTTATCTTGTCTGTAATATTCTGGTCAAACTCTCCAGACAGAATCTTATCAATTCTATCAAGAGTATTCTTATCTATATTCTTCGGATTCCACATTCTGCCGACCTGCATAAGAGGAAGAATCTTCTTCAAGGCCTTTTCCGAATATGCTCCATAATCTTCCTCCTCAAATTGCAATGACTTAAGTCTCTGTATAGTCTCATCTGAGAATGACTCAAGAAGTTCATCATATATACGGCCCTTCCCTTTCTTATCTTCACAGAAAACAGCATCAATTTCCTCCTTTGTCCTGACAGAGTAAAGAAGGTGCCATATCTTTACAAGAAGATTGTCCGTCAAATTGCCAACTTCCTCTTTCTTCAGTTTAGACACTACCATGGAGCGTGTCTTATTGCACGGATATTTCTTATCCTCGACATAGTTCCATCTGAACGGGATTTTATCTCCTTTTTTCTTAAAGCCAAAGAATTTTGCAAGCAAGGTATTCTGATCGATCTCTTTTCTATCATTCAGCCATTCAAACAGATCTGGAAGATTCTCAACGGAAAGATATTCGTCAGTAACATCGGCATTCTTCTCATTATCATATATTCTCAAGTTACTGATAAACTGCCATATCCTGAACTCTTGAAAGAGAGGATGAGATCTGGCAATGCACTTTACAGGAACCACCTGAATCTCTCCTGTTTCTGAATCTTTGTAAATTCTATTCTCATAAGGGCAATTACTTATAAGATGTCTTTTACTTTTAAGAGGTCTCTGATAGAAAATTATATCCTCTGACAACAGATATATGAAATCCTTACCTGAAATACTGTTTCTATATGCTTCATTATTCGGGTACAACTCATGTATGCATAAATCATATAAATCAGCATCTGTCAGTTCAGGATGGAATTCACACTGCCTTTTTAATATTTCCTTTAATTCTCTCTTGTAAAACTTACGTTCTACCGTTCTGACAAGTTTCCCAATAATCTTGACATCCGGATTTTCCAATATGCTGTCGTAAATGAACTCTCCGACGGTTTTATCAGAATTCTCAATATCAGATTCCGTGCGTTTCTTTATCAGAGTCCAATCATTCTCACCTGGCATTCTTAAAGTAATTCTGGGAACACCATCCTTATCTAATCTTGTCCTACCATCTTTTTCCAAGTGTGTAGTAACAATGAATTCTCTCTCTTTTCCCACCCAATCCAAAGGTCGGTCAGACATCCTTTTATAAACCAGGCCATTGTCAAGATGGACATTATAACATATGTTCTTACCTTTCCTTTCTCCTGTATCCTCAACATTGATAACCGTAAGTTTCATATATTCCTCCCTTTTTGCCGGATCGGCATCATCATCTTCGCCTCGCAACTGACAATATCCTCGTTTCTGATTAAAGTTCAGAAGAATCCATGCCAGTTCCTGTTTCGACACCTTTCGGGTCAAGGCTTTCTTGCGAAGATAATATAAAGTCCAGTCTGCAGGAATATTCTTACCATTCAAAGATTCCGAACAGTATAACTTAAACTGTTCCAGCATTTCATTGAATGAATCTTGAAATACGAACTCGTATTTACCGTTTTCATTTTTACACCACTCTATCTTGGATTCGGTATCTTTCACAAACTTACCCATCCTATCTATAGCATCAGAGTAGTGTTCTGGCAGAAAGTCCATAATGCGAAGAACACGAAGCAATCTCTCTCTTCTCAAAAGAAAACGCTCTCTCAATCTCCTCATTCCGCGATAACGTGTTCTATCCGCTGTTTGAGAAATGCTGTTGCCTCTCTCAAAATCACCCATAAGATCTGCCGACATAGGAATAATTCTGCTACCAGCGCCATCTATACCGGTAATGAACGACATTTCATCCAACTGGTCCTCATTCACCAACGCCCAACCTATACTATTGGTTCCCAAATCCAATCCAAGTATCTTTTTCATGTTTTAGTGTTTTAATCGGATAAAGTTACATGCTATTTGAGCCAAACTGCAGCACAAAGGAAATTGTATTTCTGCCGTCTGTAAATTTATGAATATTATTGCTTTTATCAAAATGAAGAAGTACCTTTGCTGAACATTGAAAGCAATTCACAATAAGGATTATTCCGTTGTGAAAACATTTAAGGCGGGGCTCATCGGAGTCTCGCCTTCTTCATATGTATTTTCTAAAACATCGCTAGAGTTCCAGCCACAGGATATCCTTGTCGCGGCCCCAGTAGGAAAGTTGGCGCTTGGCGTAGCGGCGGGTGTTGCGCTGGATGAGTTCTACAGCGCGGTCAAGAGAGGTTACGGGCCCGTCACCAGGAGATGTCGGTCCCCATCCGTCAAGAGAAACCTTGCCGTCCTGAAAATCAAACCAGTCAAAGATTTCCTTATAGCCGACAGTCTGCAGTGCGGCCAGGTCACGGTATCGGGTCAATGAACGGACTTCATCAACAAGTCCATCATCTATCATCTGAAGGACGCGCCTGTTGATGCGGTCGTACAAGACTTCACGTGGTCTGGTAAGTCCTATCTTTTCAACAACGAAATCACGGGTCTTGCACCTGGAAGTCTTGAATGACGAGAACGGTCTTCCTGTCATCAGACACACCTCCAGAGCACGCACGACCCTCTGGCCGTTGGCAATATCGATGGAAGCGTAACTTTCCGGATCCAGAGATTTCAGTTCCATACGCAGAGCCTCTACTCCTTCCTCCCGAAGACGCCTCATAAGTTCGTCTCGAAGTTGCAGATCCGCTTCAGGAAAATCATCCAGACCGTTTACAAGGGCATCGATATAGAAGCCAGAACCTCCGGCCATCACAAGAGTCTCATGTCCTTCGGCAAAAAGACGGTTTATCAGTTCCAAGGCCTCAAGTTCATACTTCCCGGCAGTATAAAGCCCTGTAACCGTATGGGAGTGGATAAAATAATGCTGAACAGCGGACAACTGCTCAGCAGATGGCACGGCCGTGCCTATGGTCATTTCCTTATAGATCTGACGCGAGTCGCATGATATTACAGGAGATCCGTATTTGAGCGCAGCCCCGATGCTGTAGTCGGTCTTGCCTACAGCAGTGGGGCCCAGAATGATCTTCAAACGTTTCATGCGGAGATCCTTACGTCACTTCGTCCCTCAGAATGACTATTACTCGTCATCCTCCTCTCCGAAGATCTCTTCAGTCTCGTCGTCTTCCTCCTCGTCACTATCGTCATCATCGAAGTCGTCGAAATCATCATCATCCGGATCCTTCTTCTTATCGTCAGGAAGGTCCTCAAAAGCCACATAACCGTTCTCAAACTCGATAGGATTAGGTCCCTTTGTCTCTACAAGAAGAGGATAGAGTACATTCCTGCGTTCTTCAACCTCACCTTCGAAAGTCAGGATGACGCTCTTCACATTTGTAGTATCATAGAAATATATGAATTTGTCTTCTCCCCTCTTATGGCACTCGCCGAAAGTCACATTATCGATCGTTCCGAATCCGAAATCAGTAAATACACTGTATCTCGCAGCGACATCTCCATTCGCAGCAAAGGCTTTGAAAAGCACAACCTGATCCTGAGGAAAATCCATATCAGCCCTCATCTGCTTATGGAGGCTGTACAATGAAGCAGTCGGCTTCACCTCATAAACTCGTGCAAATCCCTTTATTCCAGGGAGAGAAACTCTATATTTCAGTATCATAGACAGTTAGAATTGTAAATCACATAAAAATAGCCTCCAGTACCCTAGAAGCGAATCCAAAGATAGTAAATTTTTATTTCCATTTCATTCAAAAATTAATTAATTTTGATGATTGGTATGGACACTACTCTGATCCAAGATTCGTATAAGAGCATCGCCTCAGAAGCGAGAGGTCTCTTCAAGGACAATGGAAGCCGATTCATTGCCCATGCTTATCCCGTTGAAACAGAAGAAGAAGTGAAGGAAATCGTCGCTGCCCTCAAGAAGGAGTATTACGACGCCAGACACCACGTCTATGCCTACAGGTTGGGATACAAGGGAGACAAGTTCCGCGCAAATGATGACGGCGAACCTTCCGGATCGTCAGGTAGACCGGTACTGGGACAGATCGACTCCTACGGATTGAGTGATGTACTGGTTGTGGTGGTAAGGTATTTCGGAGGGATCAAACTCGGCATACCGGGACTGATAAGGGCTTACAAGACATCAACGGCAGACGCCCTCGCCAACGCCGAGATTGTCGAGAAGATCGCCTCGAAGATGTACCGCGCCCATTTCGGATACATGAGCATGAACAGCGTGATGAAAGTGTTCAAGGACATGGGGCTGGAACAGAAGAACCAGAAGTTCGACATGGAGTGCAGCATCGACACCAGTGTACGTCTGTCACTTGTCGATACATTCCTGGAAAGAATGGGAGATGTAGAAGGGTGTTACATTGAAGAACTATAGAACAACATAAGCAATATGAGCAGAAAAAGTTTGATTTCAATCTGGGACTTTTCAAAGGAGGAAATCCTCCATGTCCTGGAAACAGCAAAGGAATTCGAGCAGAACAGAGTTCAGAATTTCCTTGAGGGCAAGGTGATAGCAAGCCTCTTCTTCGAGCCTTCCACCAGGACAAGACTCAGTTTCGAGACTGCAATCAACCGTCTGGGTGCAAAAGTCATAGGATTCTCTGATGCATCCAACACAAGCCAGAGCAAAGGCGAGACGCTCAAGGATACCATCAAGATGGTCAACAACTATGTAGACATGATCGTGATGCGTCATCCTCTTGAGGGCAGTTCGCGTTATGCTTCGGAAGTGGCGACAGTGCCGGTTGTCAATGCAGGCGACGGTGCAAACCAGCACCCTTCGCAGACCCTTCTCGACCTTTATTCGATCCTGCAGACCCAAGGGACACTCGAAGGACTGACGATCAACATGGTAGGAGACCTGAAATATGGCCGTACAACCCATTCTCTCCTCCAGGCCATGTCACATTTCAACCCGAAATTCATCTTTACTGCTCCAAAGGAACTCGAAATGCCGCAGGAATACAAGGACTTCCTGGACAGCAAGGGCATCGAATACATCGAGACCACATCGCTCGACGAGTACCTCAACGAATGCGACATCCTGTATATGACCCGCGTACAGCAGGAAAGATTCACAGATCCGATGGAGTATGAAAGAGTGAAAGATGTCTACCGTCTCGAAGCGTCAATGCTAGGTAAGGTAAGGGAAAACATGAAGATCCTGCACCCTCTGCCACGAGTGACTGAAATCGACCAGGATGTGGACGATACACCATATGCATATTATTTCAAGCAGGCAGAAAACGGTCTGTACGTCCGTATGGCCATAATCTCCTATCTGTTGGGATACCGTTAAACAAAACCGTCATGAGTAGAAAAGAATTGGTAGTAAGCGCATTGGAAAATGGTACCGTATTGGACCATATACCCGCTGAAAATGTATATAAGGCCTTGGACATCCTTAACCTCAAGGGTATAGAGAGCCAGATCACCATAGGAATCAACCTTGCCAGCAAGGTTCATGGCAAGAAAGGCATCATCAAGATTGCCGACAAGTTCTTCGAAGACGACGAACTGAACAAACTGGCTCTGATTGCTCCAAACGGCACGGTCAATGTAATCAGAGACTTCAAGGTAGTGGAAAAGAAAAAACTGGATATGCCGAAAGAGGTAGTAGGTATGGCAAAGTGCAGAAATCCTAAATGCGTGACAAATCATCAGCCTATACAGACACGCTTCGCGACAAAAGTAAAAGATAACGAAATTCAACTCGTTTGCCACTTTTGCGAAAAAATCACTACCACAAAGTACATATTTTAAAATAATTCATTACCTTTAGGTCCGTTTTGATTGAAAATCGTAATCATAAGTAAGATGAAGAAGGTTCATAATTTCACTGCAGGACCATGTATCCTGCCCCAGCAGGCCATCGACAATGCGATCGAGGCCCTGAAGGATTTCAAGGGAACAGGTATTCCGGTAATCTCGGTTTCTCATAGAACAAAAGAGTGGGAATCGGTAATGGATGAATGCCGAGCACTCTGGAGAGAACTCCTGAACATTCCTGAAGATTATGAGATCCTTTTCCTCGGAGGCGGTGCCAGCATGGGATTCCTTTATGTCGCCATGAACTTCCTGGAGAACAAGGCAGGTTATCTTGAAACCGGAGTATGGGCAAAAAAGGCTCTAAAGGAGGCTAAGGGATTGGGTAATGCATTTGCAGTAGCATCTTCAGCAGATACTGTATTCAACTATATTCCAAAGGGATATGAGATTCCTGCAGATCTGGATTATCTACACATCACGACAAACAATACAATCTACGGAACCGAGATTCATGAAGATATGGACTGCCCTGTTCCGCTGATCGCGGATATGTCATCTGACATCATGAGCAGACCGGTGGATGTGAGCAAATACGCCATGATATATGGTGGTGCACAGAAGAACGTCGGTCCTGCCGGCGTGGCATTCTTTATCGTAAAGAAGGACCTGCTCGGCAAGGTGAGCCGTTACATACCGACAATGCTTGACCTTCGCGTCCATGTGGAAGGAGAATCGATGTTCAATACACCTCCGGTATTCTCTATCTTCGTCATGAACGAGACTCTTAAATGGCTCAAGGGAGTAGGTGGAGTCGAAGCCATCCAGAAGGTAAATAAGGAGAAGGCCGCCCTTCTCTACGGAGAAATAGACCGCAACCCTCTCTTCAGAGGCACTGCCGCTGTTGAAGACCGCTCCCTCATGAACGTATGCTTCGTAATGGCAGAAGGCTATGAAAACCTGCAGGATGAGTTCATGGCATTCGCCAAGGAAAAGGGAATGACCGGAATCAAGGGTCACAGATCTGTAGGAGGATTCCGTGCATCGATCTACAACGCATGTCCTCTGGAGAGCGTCCAGGCCCTTGTAGACTGCATGAAGGAATTTGAAGAGTCACATAAATAAGTAGCCATGAAGATCCTGATAGCAACAGAGAAACCGTTTGCGGCTGCGGCTGTAAACGGAATCAGAGAAATAGTCGAGAACGCCGGACACGAACTTGCCCTTCTTGAGAAATATACAGACAGGAAACAGTTGCTCAATGCTGTTGCAGATGTAGACGCCCTGATAGTACGTTCAGACAAGGTCACTGCAGAAGTGATCGCAGCAGCGCCGAAACTCAAGATCGTGGTACGCGCCGGTGCCGGTTTCGACAACATAGACCTCGCAGCATGTACAGAGCGAGGCATCGTGGCAATGAACACACCTGGACAGAACTCGAATGCAGTGGCGGAACTCGCCATAGCGATGATGATATACATGTCACGCAATCAGTTCACTCCTGGCACAGGAATGGAGATCAAGGGGAAGAGACTCGGTATTCAGGCTTATGGAAACGTAGGTCGCCTGGTCGCTGAAAAGGCAAAGGCCCTCGGCATGGAAGTGATGGCATTCGACCCGTTCGTTCCGGCAGAAAGGATGCAGGAAGACGGCGTCATTCCGGCAGAAACGCTGGAGCAGATGTACGACCAGTGCAACTTCATATCTCTCCATATCCCGGCAATCCCTGCAACCATCGGTTCCATCAATTACAATCTCATCACCCGAATGCCCAAAGGCGGCTGTCTGGTCAACACAGCACGCAGGGAAGTTATAAACGAACCCGAACTTGAGAAGGTTCTTGCCGACCGTCCTGACATAAAGTATGTGACGGATGTTGCCGCAAAATGTCAGGAAGAACTTGACGAGAAGTTCCCTAAGCAGGTGTTCGCCACTCCAAAGAAGATGGGTGCCGAGACAGCAGAGGCCAATGTGAATGCCGGTCTGGCAGCGGCTCGACAGATATGCGACTTCTTCGCGACAGGTTGTACTAAATTTCAGTTGAACAAATAATATGGTAAGAATACGTCCATTCGCGGCGGTACGCCCGCCGAAACAGTATGTAGAGGAAGTTGCTGCAAGACCGTACGATGTCCTCAACTCAGAAGAAGCAAAGGCAGAGGCAGGTGAAAAGTCCCTCCTGCACATCACCAAGCCGGAAATCGACTTTGATCCTATCATTGACGAGCACAGTGAGCCGGCATATGACAAGGCTGTCGAAAACTTCAGGACATGGCAGGATAAGGGATGGCTTGTACAGGATGAGAAACCATATTACTATGTATATGCACAGACCATGGAAGGACGTACGCAGTATGGACTCGTGATGTGCGCACATACAGACGATTATGCAGAAGGAAAGATAAAGAAGCACGAACTTACCCGAAAGGACAAGGAAGAGGACAGAATGATTCATGTACGCATCCAGAATGCGAACATCGAGCCTGTATTCTTCTCATATCCGGACAATGCAGAAGTAAATACCATCGTTGCACGCTATATCGCGCAGGAGCCCGAGTACGATTTTGTGGCAGAGGACGGCTTCGGACATCATTTCTGGGTCATTGACAGTCAGACTGACATCGACCGCATCACAGAGATATTCGCTGAAATCCCGGCATTCTATGTCGCTGACGGCCATCACCGCACAGCAGCCGCGGCTCTTGTAGGAGCAGAAAAGCGCGCCCAGAATCCCGACCATACAGGAGAGGAAGAGTATAACTACTTCATGACAGTAGCCTTCCCTGACAGTCAACTCAAGATCATTGACTATAACCGAGTGGTAAAGGACCTCAACGGGCTTGCTCCTGAGGAATTGCTTGCAGCGTTGTCAGAAGACTTCGACGTACGCGAAGAAGGTACGGAAATCTACAAGCCTGGCAGACTCCATGAATTCTCTATGTATCTGGATGGCAAGTGGTATTCTCTCGTGGCCAAGGAAGGACGTTATGACGACAATGACCCTATCGGAGTTCTTGACGTGACCATCCTGTCCGACCTCGTTCTGGACAAGATCCTTGGCATCAAGGACCTGCGTACATCCAAGAGGATTGATTTCGTAGGAGGTATCCGCGGACTTGGAGAACTTGCGCGCCGCGTCGACAGCGGAGAGATGAAGGCTGCATTCGCCCTCTACCCTGTTTCGATGAAGCAACTCGTGGACATTGCTGATTCCGGCAACATCATGCCACCGAAGACCACATGGTTCGAACCGAAACTCCGCAGCGGTCTTGCAATCCATAAACTGGCATAACAGAACACGCTTATACAAAACTGAACCCCGGTGTGGTCGAGCGAAGCATTTTCCTATGCTTCTGCGAAGCGAGCCACACCGGGGTTCGGTTTGTATTGAAGAGGTAATTTACAGCCCCATATGATCACAACTACAGACCACGTCCGCGAAGGAGGGCACCTGAGTCCGGATCCGCTCCACGGAAGCGTCTGTAAAGATCCATAGGTTCCTCACTGCCACCTTTCTCAAGGATGTTCTTGCGGAAAGACATTGCTGTCTCCTTATCAAAGATACCCTTCTGCTTGAAAAGTTCGAAAGCATCCTTGTCAAGTACCTCTGCCCAAAGATAACTATAGTATCCGGCACTGTATCCGCCGCTGAAGATGTGGGCGAAATACGTACTGCGGTAAGGTGGGATGATCACATCGATAAGACCCATCTCCTTGCATGCCTGAGGCTCGAACGCCATAGGATCCAGACCATCGACTGTTGAAAGCATGTGCCACTTGAGGTCGAGGATGGAAGCGGCTGCAAGTTCTGTGGTCATGAAACCCTGGTTGAATGTCTCTGCCGCCATGATTTTTGCCACGACTTCGTCAGGAATGACTTCGCCTGTCTGATAGTGACGTGCGTATTTTGCAAGGACATCCTTCTGGAACGCCCAGTTCTCCATGATCTGTGAAGGGAGTTCGACAAAGTCACGCGCAACAGAAGTACCCGCAACGCTCTTGTATGTACACTGGCTGAGGAGTCCGTGAAGAGCATGTCCGTACTCGTGGAAAAGAGTCTCCACCTGATCGAGAGTCAGAAGAGAAGGCTTGTCTGCTGTAGGCTTTGCGAAGTTTCCGACATTCACGATTACCGGACGGACACCATACTCCTGCTCCACGAAGTTTGTCATCCACGCACCACCCCTCTTTGTGCTGCGAGGGAAATAGTCGGTAAGGATGACACCGATGAGCGAGCCGTCAGCGTCTGTAACCTTGAAGCCTTCCACGTCAGGATGATACACAGGAATATTCTCAAGTTTCTCATACTGAAGTCCCCAGAGTTCTGTAGTGAGGTCAAATACGCCCTGACGCACATTCTCCATCTGGAAATATGGCTTCGTCTGGTCCTCATCGAGAGCGTACTTAGCCTTACGCACTTTCTCTGCATAGTATGCCCAATCCCATGGCTCGATCTTAGAGCCTGCAGGAACAAGACCGGCCTTTATATCCTTATCCATCTCCACCTGCATATCCACAATCTCTTCCTTAGCCTTCTTCACGGCAGGAGCCATGATACCTGCAAGGAACTGGTCTACAGTCTCAGGAGTACCGGCCATCTTGTCTGCAAGAATCATCTGGGCAGGATTGTCATACCCTAGAAGTTTAGCCTTCTCTATACGAAGAGCCATCATCTTCATGATGAGTTCCTTGTTGTCATAGTTGTTGCCGTTGTTGCCACGAGTCGAATATGCCTTGAACATCTTCTCCCTGAGAGCGCGGTCTGCTGTAGAAGCCATAGCGCCAGGATACTCGGAAATGGTCACGCCGAACTCCTCTGCAAAGGCATTGTTTTCTGCAAGGAGGTTGTTTCCGAACGTATTTGAAAGAGATGAGAGTTCGAGGTTGATTTCACGCATGCGTTCCTGATCCTTCTCACTTAGAGCGATACCGTTCTTCACGAAACCGTCATGAAGTTTCTTGAGAACCATCTTCTGTTCCTGATTCAGACCCAGTTCATCAATCTTCTGATAAAGTGCGTCAACCTTCGCAAAGAAACCTGAGTTCATCATTATGTTGTCACTGTGGACAGATATAAGAGGAAGCGCCTGCTCTACGATAGCCTGAAGCGACTCTGTGGCATCAGACTCGGAAACATTGAAGAGAACGCTTGATACACGACCCAGAACTGCACCGGAATTTTCGTATGCCTCTACAACATTTGCAAATGTAGGAGCATCCTGATTATCGATTATCGCCTGGATTTCCGCCTCCTGCTGACGGATACCCTCTTCTATTGCAGGGATGTAATGTTTTTCTTCGATCTTACCGAAGTCAGGAATTCCGTACGGAGTATCCCACTCCGAAAAGAACGGATTCTTGCTGGTGCATGAAACTGCAGCCATAACAACCAATGTCATTAATGATAACTTCTTCATATTTATTTAATTATAAATTCCATATCGCAACTTTCGTCGGATCCTGAGCCTCCACTGCGTCTGCTGTATCCTTCCCCACTTTACCCGTAAGGTTCACGAAGAAGTCAAGGCCTGTCTTCTTTTCAAGGTCATCAACGGACATTGCAACAGTCTTGAGATCAACATTTTCATATTTCTTATGCTCAGTATAAAATCCTGCAGCAGTCCACTCCGCATCCGCTCCTTTCTTATACCTCAATACAGCCTTGAAGAACGCTACAGGTATAGTGATCTGCTTATTGTCTGTATCGGTACTGAATTCTGTCGCTCCATCTACAACGCATCCTGTCACAACATATGTCGTATCCGAAGTAGCGGCCACTGCCCTTACCTTATCTTCCAGATCCCTCCATATCGTAGTATTATGCACGTCCAATTGCGGAGCGATATTGGTACCGTAGAAGGTCTGTTCATTTGCAGTCCTGCTGCTCTGACGATCTGCCGAAGGCAACTGGTGACCTCTGTCATAATCTCCGGCATATCCGGTACCGGGATTGGAAGAATTCTTCTTCAAGAGAGGATCATAGGCCCATTTATCTGTCCTGCCCACATTTCCTTCAGTATATAGCCCACATAACGGATAGGCCACCCACACAGAAACAAGATCTTTCTGGCTCCATGCAAACGAATAGTTTCTGTATATGTTTCCATCCATTGCAAAACTATGCGAGTAGTAACCGTAGGCCTCATTGTCCATCGCAGGAAGTTCCATCCACTGCGTCTTGGTAGGATCGACATCCGGAACCTTGGCACCGTCATGCGTACCTGACACAACAGCGACATTGCTTATCTCCCACGTACCTGCCTTTGTCGCCGTGCTGCTGTATCTGAATGCGACCTTGACCTTGTTTCCTACATATTGCTTGAGGTTCCAGTAACCGGCAGTGATGAATGTCCAACTTGTCGGATAATCATCATCCTCGATCAGCAACTGATCCCACTGTCCTTCCTCTTTTGATATCCAGACAGTTGCCTCATTGGAAGCATCCCCGAAGTAACCTCCGGCATGCTCGAATGTAAGATATGCATCTTTCACCGAGGTAAGGTCGATATCAGGAGATATCAGCCAACTTTCCGATTCATAGTTGTTGTAATCACTGTACGCCGTTCCCTTCATGCACTTATAATCAGAAGAGTGCTCCCACACACAGGACATCTGTTCAGGCACATTCACATCCTTTATGGTAAATTTACCAATGCCTGTCCTGAATGATTCAAAGTACAGGGCATTGTCCGGTGCACTTGAACCGAAAGGATGGTTCTGCTTTATCTTGACTTCACAAGAAGCACCTTCTACTGCAAAGACCAAAGCGGCCTCTCGCAATGGTCCTTCATTCTTTTCTGCAGTAATCGTCACATCCTGCCTGTAATCTGACGCCGAGCCCGATTCCGGAGACACTGTCATCCATTCAGGCACTCCGGAAACTGTCCAATCCCTATTGGAAAAAACAGCGATAACCAGATCTCCACCTTCAGAGGTCATCATGCCCGGAGATTCAGGCGTGATCTTGATTGCCGGCTCCGCCGTGGTCTCAGACTTCGAACCGTCACACGAAAAGAAGACTGCAGCAACGGCTACACACAAGGTAATCCATTTTATAAGTTTCATGATTCTTTATATTATACAATAACATTTCCCACAGAAAAGCAAATTTATAGAAAAAGCATGAAACATCCGCATTCTGAAATAAAAAAATCCGGCGGTCATTTGCATGGCCGCCGGAAAATATAAAGCAAGACAGATTATTCAGCCTTTGAAAGAAGGAATGCGCTTCCTACCTGTGCATTGCCGTTATAAGCAGCACGTACACCCACGATAGAAATCTTATCACCCTCCTTGATATTCATTTCCCTGAATTTCTTTGAAGGTCCACCATATCCTGCAAGAAGACCATAGACATAAATCTCATCGCCGGCCTCATCCACAAGATAAAGATTTCCGTATTCATTATACTTGGTTGCATCGTTCTTATCCTTATCAATGCTCTTCACTGTTCCTGTAAGGCTGTAATATACATCCTTTGCCACTGAAGCAGCAATGAATTCCTTGACTGTAGACGCCTTCACAGGAGTATGCTTCTCCATTACAGCGTTCTTGAACTGAGGATTTCCGTTGTGTGAAGTCTTCGCACTGAGAAGAGTAACGATGTCACCTACGTTTACAGGAGTGGTGAATTTGTCGAATCTTACACCCGCAGCATCATATGTACCATATACATAAACAGAACCGGTATAGTCTGCCACGTAGATGTTACCATACTTGTCGTTCTCAATCTTAGTGACAGCACCTGTGAGTCTGTACTGTGTAGCACCGTCCTCCGCAGCATTGATCTTATCTGCAGTAGTCTCGATGATAGAACCTTCCTGAACGAACTTGAAGTCAACGCTTGAAGAAAGTTTCTTTCCCTTGTCATCAATCATTTCTGAAGTGAACTTAACCACACCTTCACGGTCACCGGCAACGTTAGGCTGAACCGCAACCTTAACGAGAGCGGTATCAGCAGGGTTCGGCTCGATCTTGGTAGGAATACCTTCCTTGTAAGTCATACCTACAACAGAAATCCAGGATTTCTCCGCATCAGAGATATTCGGGAAAAGACCGCTGCCCTTATAAGCAACCTTTACTTCAAACTCACCGCCTTCCTTCTTTACAGTCTCCGGCTCTGAAGCGACTTTCACGAGAGACTTCTGAACGCTGATGAAGAGTGCATCTACAAACTCATGGGTAGAACCATTATAAAGAACATATGCACCCTGAACGGTCACCTCGTCACCGACCTCGATCTTGAAGTCATCCCAGGCATACTCTCCATCCTCATTCTTGGTTCCATAGATATAGAGTTGCTCATCGGTCGAATCATCCTGAAGATACCAGTTTCCATAAACTGTATTAGCGATGCTCACGCACTTACCTGTAACGGTGTAATTCTTACCCTGAGGGCCTGAGATGATATCCTTTACAGTTCCTACTACAGGTGCAAGGTCTCCCTGACGGATTCTGATGAACTGAGTGTTGGCACCAGCCTTGATCCTAAGTTCTATCTCACGTCCAGGATTTTCATCTGCAGTGAAAGTAACGACAGTCTCACCCTTTCCGCCAGACATCTTGTCTGCAGACAGCCATGACGGCACACTCTTGGTGATTTCCTGTGTCTTCTTGTCTCTTGTGATTACATTTGGCCAGTTATCGTCCACAACAAAAGCCCAATCCTCGGTAGCGGTAACCTTGACAGATACAGAACCGCCGTCCTTTGAAATAGTAAGATATGAAGACTCTACCTTGACATTGTCAAAAGAATCCAGACTAGCCTCTTCAACACATCCTGCGAAGAGCATTACTGCTGAAAGCGCTATTGAGAATAAATATCTAAGTTTCATGATAAATCAGCAATAAATTAGTTAAACAAATACTTTATTCCCACTGAAGCATACCAGCACTGACCGATCGACTTGTTAGGTACGAAAGTCTGAACATCTCCAGTTACGTTCTTTGGAGTAGAGAATACAGGATAGCCTTCTGCATCTGTAGACTCATACTTGAGGATACGTCCCTCGTTAAGACCGGAGTTCATGTACTTGCTTACACCCCAACTAGAATTGAAGATGTTGAGAACGTTCTTGATATCAAGGCTCAACTGAAGGATATTTGTAGAGTTACCTGCCTTAACCTTGAAATCATGCTTGTAACTGAAGTCGATACGGTGTACCCATGGAGAGTATACGCTGTAAGCCTCAGCATACTTGCCCTGGTTCTTGCTCAGATACTTGTCAGCATGAACATAGTCCATGAAGCGTTTTGCATCACCTTCTGAAGCAAAACGGAATTCATTTTTAGCAACCTCCTCATCTGTAGGAATATAAAGGGCATCATAAGCATAACCGTCACCGTTCATATCATTAGATATCATGTATGAATAGTTGTAGCCGCCTCTCCATGCCTCGTAGATGAGACTATAGTGGTTGTTTGACTTGTCATTGATGGTTGCGGAAGCAACGACACGGTCCGGAGTCACATACTGTGAGTTGTGGAGTTCGATGTTGTTAGGTCCGTAAACTGTAGGCACATATGTGAATGCCGATTCAGCAGCAGAACCTGGCATACCAGTAAGTTCCTTTGAAGCGGTATGTGTATACGCTGCCATGAGGCTGAGAGCCTCGATAGGACGGATGTTCACAGTTACGTTTGCAGAGTATCCGTATCCCTTGTCTGTATTCTCAAGAACGAATGCCTTGGTACCGGTTCTGAAGTTCTCAGGGAAAACAGGACGGCTGTCAGCACCCTTGAGTCTCGCAAATCCCTGAACAGGAAGCATGCTCCAGTCTGAGATAGTCACACCGTTGATGGTCTTGTTGAAGATTCCTTCAGCAGTGATTGAGAATGGGAACGATGTAGGGAAGGTATAGTCGACAGCGAGTGAAGTCTTCCATACCTGAGGCATCTTGAAGCCAGGATCCACAGCAGAAATAGACGATGGAACTGTTCCTTCATCAGAAGAAATTGTTGAAGGATAGCCCATAGAGATGAGTTTGTTGATAAGAGCCTGAGTTGTAGCCTTACCGTTGGAATCTGTCACAAGACCTCCTCTGAATGCAGCCATCAGGTCTCCCATGCTTGCGTATTTATCCTTCACAGCAGCAGGAAGTTTGTCATACTTGATTGAAGGACCTATCTGTGCCTGGTACTGAACCATACCTGAGTTTGTAGGCATGTTTGTGAAGAACACGAGAGGGAGACGGCCTGAGAAGAAACCAGTACCTCCACGGAGAGTAAGGCTTCTGTCCTCAGTGATATCCCAGTTGAATCCTATACGTGGAGAAACTGTAATGTTTGCTGAAGGCCACTTTCCTGTATCGATATTACGCTTCTGTCCATCCGCTGTGTAATAATCGATAGCCTTGATGGCATTATTGGTCTTGAGGTCACCGTTATCAAAGAAAAGACCGTCAACACGCAAACCTGCAGTAAGTTTGAACGAGTCATTCACGTCCCACTCTTCCTGAGCATAAAGACCAGCCTTGTGGAACTGTACACGCGCTGCCGGAGCAAGATCACCGTCATAGCCGTAAGTGAGACATACGACCTCAGGAGTAGCACCGTTGATGAAATCATCTACACTTGCATAACGATAGTAACCTGTACCATTTCTCATGTACTGATTGTCTGCCATCTGGTACTCATAGTTGAGACCCAGTGTAATCTTATGATCTCCTGCATAGTATGTAAGGTCATCCTTCACACTGATGTGAGTGTTGTGAACCGCATTGTTCAATGTGAAGAGTTCATATCCGAGAGACATGTACTGAACGTTGTTGCCTGTACCGTCCTGGATGTCGATGAACGGGAACTCATCAGAGTTTGTACCACGTATGTCGTCGAGTTTAGAGAATGTTGCAAGGAACTGGTTCGAAAGATCGTCAGTCAAACGGCTGTTAAGGTCGAGAGAGACAGTATGAACCAAGTTATTCTGGCTATACATCGAATTCGCGAACGCCATAGAGTAGAGGGAAGTACGCGAGTATGCAGAACGTGTACCTCCGTCCATAGAAGATGCATTAGGAGCGCTCCAACGAAGATTGTTGGTATAGTTGTAACGAAGGGCAAGACGATGATTGTCAGTGATGTTCCAGTCGAGACGGGCAAGAAGTTTCAGGTTGTTCTCGTCAGCAGGGAAATCAGTGTATGAACCTGTATCATAGCCATACTTTGTCTTCACATGCTCCTTGACTCTTTCCATATCTGCTATTGAGGCATATGAAAGATACTTGTCATTGTCACCGACACCATTCTCAGATGCTCTCCAACGTACAGCAACAGAAGGAGTCTGAGAGTACTCAGCATTCACGAAGAAGAAGAGTTTGTTCTTCACGATCGGGCCACCGAGAGTGAAACCGTAAGTAGTATTGCGGTCACGGTCACGTGCTCCTGCTATCTCGGTACCTGCAACTGCGTTACCACGCATGTTCTCATTACGATGGTAAACATATGCAGATCCCTTGAATGAGTTTGTACCAGACTTTGTAATAGCGTTTACACCACCACCGATGAAGTTGGTCTGACGTACGTCATATGGAGAAATCACCACCTGAAGTTCCTCGATAGCATCGATTGAGATAGGGTTTCCACCACCTGGAAGGCCATCATTAAGGCCGAAGTTGTTGTTGAAGTTTGCACCATCGACAGTGAAGTTTGCAGTACGTCCGTCAGTACCGCCGAAACTCATTCCGTTTCCTCCGTAAGGAGAAAGTCTTGTCACGTCATCAATACTTCTGTTTACTGTTGGAAGGGCTGTGATCTGTGCATTTGAGATGTTTGTTGCAGCACCTGTCTTTTCAGCAGCGAACTTAGATGCGGCAGCAGCAATCACCATTGCCTCTCCGAGCATCTCTGAATCTTCCTTGAGTTCTGCATCGAGGGAAGATGTCTCGGCAAGTTGAAGAGTAAGGTCGGTAACGATGACCGACTGATAGCCAAGGCATGAAACCTCTACTGAATAAGGACCGCCTGAACGCATACCGTTGATGGTATATCGGCCGGCTTCATTAGTGACAACGCCGTAGACAGTTCCGGAAGGAGTGTGGGTTGCGACCACAGCCGCACCGATCACAGGCTCTCCGTTCGCGTCTGCAATACGTCCGCCAAGGGCAGAAGTAGTAACCTGCGCAAAAGCAGAAACACCCATTGCCATTGCTGCGCACAGAAGGCACAGCAAACACTTAACTGTTTGTTTCATAATGATTTATAAGTTTATAATATACAATAACGCTGCAAAGGTAACAAATTTTATCATTTAGACTAGCACAGAACATAAAAAAAATCCGCCCGACTTTTGAAGTCGGACGGATCTATATGAACCGGACCAGAAAGGTCTGTGGGTGTTATTGTTATTGTATATTATAAACTCATGTCATCACGACAGTAAGCAAAAGTCATACCGCCTCTGATCCGGAAAACGTTCTAGAAGAACCAACGGAGGCTAAGGAGCATCTCCCAAGTTGAAGTGACAGTGTTGACCTTTGTCCATGTAGGCTCAGAGAATGTGTAAGCACCCTTCTTTGAGTCATATGAAAGGATCTGATCTGTGCTGAGTTTGTCTATAGTACCCCAGTTGCTGTTAAGAAGGTTGCCGAAGTTATTGATATCGAGAGCAACCTGGATTGTATTCTTCTTTCTTGCTACGAAGAAGTCGAAATCCTGAGCAACCTTGAAGTTGAAGCGATGCTGCCAAGGAGCAACAACTCCACCTCTTACCGAGTACTCACCTCTGTTCTTGCTAAGATACTTGTCACCTTCGATGAAAGCATTGAATGCGTCTCTGTTCGCCTCGTCAACGAATGGCATAGCAGAGAGTTCCTTCTCGGTAGGGATGTAGATAAGGTTGTTTGCACCGCCGTCACCTGTTACGTTAGGCATAGTGTAAGAGAATCTTGTATAAGAAAAACTTCCTACATAGCAGTGGTTGTAACCCTCATAGAAAAGGCCGAGAGTAGTAGCACCAAAGTTGCCTTCATCAATACGGTAGTTGATGTTTGCGATAAGACGGTTAGGTGATACATATGCAGAGTGTCCGAGTTCAGCGACATTCGATCCCATAGAAGAGTATGTCATTGTATTATATGCTGAAGACACCTGGTCACCGATACCCTCGGAAGCACTCTGCGAACCGCTGCGGGTATATGCCGCCATCATAGAGAGGCCGAAGAGGAAGTCTTTCTGGAGCATCGCAGTCACTGAATAATAGTAACCCTTTGTATCTGTATTTGTAATATAGTAAGGCTGAACATCCTTGTTCTGGGTATTCATAAGGCCCTCTGACTTCCATGAAGGTCTCTTTGCAGGCTCGCCAGGAAGTTGTATGCCATCACCCTCGACCTGTCCGAGTTTGTGTACATACACTGCTGAGAGATCCTTGTTGTAGATTCCCTCGAGGGTAGCCTTGATACCACCTGGGAGACGTCCCTCAACAGCGAGAGAAGACTTCCATGTTGTAGGCATCTTAAGGTCTTTTGCCATGATTGTGGTATTCTGAGGGGCAGGAAGATCCTGAGCCTTGAATGCACCGTTATAAAGATTGTTCAGGATACCTGAAACTGATGTAGCAAATTTAGGAGCAGATGAACCGGTGCTGTCGATGAACTGAGCCTGGAGACAGTTGCTGTTACCTGCTGCAGATACGATCCATACGAATGGAATACGGCCTGTATAGATACCTGAGCCTCCGCGAACGATAAGGTTACGGTTCTTGAGAACATCCCAGTTGAAACCGATACGCGGAGAAATGTTCAGACGAGCATTAGGCATGTCTGCTGTAGAAAGTCCCGAAATAGAGTTCTTACCCTTTGCAAGTTCCGCAAATGCCTTGTTGTTATTGCCCTCGATTGTAGGGTAGACAGGCATTTCGAAACGTACACCTGCAGTAAGTTTGAAATAATCACTGAATGTGATCTCGTCCTGTACATAAGCAGAAGCCTGCATGTACTGGAAACTTGGGAACACCTGCTGGAGGTCATCACGGTTTGAGTGAGTGATTGCAAATGCGGCAGGAGTTTCACCTTTCTTGAAATCATCCCAAGAATTATACACATAGTAACCTGCACCACCCTGCATGTAACCGTTCTTAGTGTCGTTCCACTCGAACTGGAGACCAGCCACGAAGTTGTTGATACCCTTTGTATAAGAGAACTCGTCTGTAGCCACTACGGTCTGGACATCACGAAGGTTTCCGTATGTAAACGGATCCGGACCGAATGAAGTGAGCACAGCCTTTGTTCCATCCTCGAGAGTCTCAAGAATGTCCACTGTAGGGAAAAGGTCCCCTACGAAACTACGAGGCTCGTTCTGATGCGACCATGTAACACGAAGAACGTTACTTGCATTGTTTCCGAAACGTGAGTTAAGTTCGGCAGCAAGAGACATGAAGTTCTCCTCCTGGAAATAACGTGAACTCTCGAAGAACTGAGCATACATCGAAGTACGTCCGTATGTATTACGGTTATATACTGACGATGAAAGCGGGCTGATAGATGAAGACGGGCTTGAAGACTTCTTGTTCATTGTGTGGCTGTAACGGACATTGAACCTATGGTTGTCATTGATGTTCCAGTCCACTCTGGCAAGAAGTTTCCAGTCCGGTGTGCTGAGAGAGTATCCCTGATAACGGCCCGGATCATATGAATAGGTCTTCATGAGATAATCCTTCACCTCATTCATGAAAGCCTCTGTAGGACGAACGACACTTGTCTTGTCACCATATGCTTCAGTATCGTTGGTTCTTACTCGGTAACTTGATCCTGGAGTAACATCGGCAGAGTATTCGAAGTTGGCGAAGAAGAACACCTTGTTCTTGACGATAGGACCACCCACAGTGAAACCTGTAGTGTTGTTAAGAGACTCTGTCACTGTAATGTCATTACCTGCAACCTTTGTACCCTTAAGGTGATTGCTGTTATAATAATTGTATACAGAAGCATGCCACTCGTTCGAACCGCTTTTTGTAACAGCGTTGATCGCACCACCTGTAAATCCTGAATGACGAACGTCAAACGGAGTCACGTCCACTGACATCTGCTCAAGAGCGTCAAGAGAAATAGGAGAACCACTTGCAGGAAGGTTTGAACCGATACCGAATGCATTGTTGAATGCAGCACCATCGACTGTAACATATGAAGAACGGTAGTTACCGCCACCGATGGCAAGGCCACTGGAAGTAGCAGATGCCTGTGGAGTAAGTTTCATCACATCATTCATGCTACGGTTCACAGTAGGAAGAGCAGTCATTGTCTTCTCGCTGATCGAAGTACCGATACCGGCACGATTGATGTTCATTCCTGAGTTGACACCATCTGCAGTAAACACGGCAGCATCAAGACCCAAAGCCTCAACATCGAGTTTTGAATTGATAGTCACAACATCACCGAGAGGTGCATATACATCTGTATACTCTACAGTTCTGTAACCAAGCATCTCCACCTTTACGGTATAAGGACCGCCAGGAGTAATCGCGTTGATACGGAATGCACCGTTGTTGTCGGTAGTTGAATAGTAAACTGTTCCTGAAGGAGTGTAAGTAACAACCACTGCAGCACCTACAACTACACCTTCATCATCAGAAATTCGTCCTGAAATTGACGAAGTAGTAACCTGTGCGAACACACAGACCATTGAGAATATTGCCCCCCCCTAATAGGGCAAAAACTCGTCTAACTAACTGTTTCATAGAGTTTTAATTGTTTAATAGGAGTTAAATTATGCCGCGAAGATAGTATTTTTTAATGATGTTATGAAATTTGATAAAAGAATTTAACATCTATGTAACAATTAATTAACGTTTTGTAGCAAATGAAGAATTTGCATATAAGAAAAATATGTATACCTTTGCCCCCGTAAAAGATATGTGGAGAGATTTGCCTGCTTGCAACCACGTTAAAAAATGCTAAAATATCATCTATGTTTTGTGTTTTTGTGACGGCTCCGCATTTCTTGTGGGGCTTTTGTTTTACCCACCAAGGCTGAATTAACAGAAAACATTATTTGAGCGAAGCGATGGTAAGTCTCTTTCCCGAGGAAAGGGATTTAGGGATAGGGTAACGTATCCGATTCATATACATGCACGGGCTCGAATAACCATACTTACTTCACCAAAGTTGAATTAACAGAAAACATTTGAGATATGAACTATTTATTTACATCAGAATCAGTATCGGAAGGACATCCTGACAAGGTATCCGATCAGATTTCAGACGCAATCCTCGACGAATTCCTCCGTCAGGACCCTGAGTCCAAGGTAGCGTGCGAGACATTCTGCAGCACAGGTCTCGTGGTAGTCGGCGGAGAAGTACGTTCAGAAGATGCATATGTAGACATTCCTAAGACCGTACGCCGAGTAATCAACAAGATCGGCTACAACAAGGCTGAATATATGTTCGACGGCAATTCATGCGGCATCCTTTCTGCCCTCCATGAGCAGAGCGTGGACATCAACCGCGGTGTCGTTGGAGAAGATGCGGATGCACAGGGAGCAGGTGATCAGGGAATGATGTTCGGCTATGCATGCCGTGACACAGAGGAATACATGCCACTTCCTCTCGCGCTCTCACATCAGGCCCTCCTGATGCTTGCAAAGATCCGCAAGCAGAAGCCTGAACTCATGCCGTATCTCCGTCCTGATTCCAAATCACAGTTCACCATCGAATACGACGGTGACACAAATGAGCCGGTACGCATACACACCATCGTGATCTCGACCCAACACGATGAGTTCACTCCGGCAAGTCTCGGCAATATGAGTTATGCGGACGGATGCGCACAGTTCGGCCAGAAAAGAGTGGACGAGGAAATGCAGAAGAAGATCCGCGAGGACGTACAGAACATCCTCCTGCCTATGCTTATCGAGACCCTCGCCCCTGAAACTGCCGCTCTGTTCAAAGGAGACTATATACTTCACGTGAACCCGACAGGAAAGTTCGTCATCGGAGGACCTCACGGCGACACCGGCCTCACAGGACGTAAGATCATTGTGGACACATACGGCGGAAAGGGAGCACACGGCGGCGGAGCATTCTCAGGAAAGGACCCTTCAAAGGTGGACCGTTCTGCAGCATATGCGGCAAGATATATCGCAAAGAACATGGTAGCGGCAGGAGTTGCACGCGAAATGCTCGTACAGGTGTCTTATGCGATCGGCGTAGCGCGTCCTTTGAGCATTTTCGTAAATACCTACGGAACTGCAGCAAATGGTCTGAGCGATGCTGAGATTGCAGAGAAGATCAACACCCTCTTCGACCTCCGTCCGGCAAAGATCATCGAGAAGTTCGGACTCAAGAAACCTATCTACGAACCTACAGCATCTTATGGCCATGTCGGTCGTGACCCTTACAAGGCGTCAGTGACAGTAAGACGTGACGGAAAGGATGTTCAGGAACTCGTTCAGTTCTTCGGATGGGAACTTCTTGACTCAGTAGATATGATTAAGGAAGCATTCAATTTATAAGACACTAACGAAAACAACATACCCCGTCGGGCCGCTTTGCAGAGACTTGAGAGAATGTTCTGCTTGCCCGACGGGGTATGTTGTTTTTCTTTCTATAAATTATATGCGCTCCATCTCGCGGCGGAGATCCTTCTCCTTTATGGATGCACGCTTGTCATATTCCTTCTTACCACGGGCAAGAGCAATCAGCAGTTTGGCGTAACCGTTGTCTGCAATATAAAGTTTCACTCCGACAATGGTCAGGCCTTTTTCTTTTACGGCACGCTGCAACTTGTTAAGTTCCTTACGGTTCAGAAGCAGTTTACGGTCACGACGAGGGTCATGCTTCCCCCAACTTCCCCACCAATATTCCGCAATGTGCATATTCTTGACATATAGTTCGTTGCTGTTGAAATAGCAGAAAGCGTCCACAAGAGACGCCTTACCGGCCCTGATGGACTTTATCTCCGTACCAGTAAGCACGATTCCCGCCTGGAAGGTCTCTATGAACTCATAGTCAAACGATGCCCTCCTGTTCTTTATCTCTACACTGCTTTTCGCTTTCGGCATAATCTTCAATTGTTAAGAAACGCAAAGATACTTCTTTTTAACTATCTTTGTACAATTATGGCAAAGAAACCGTTCACACCCATACCGCCTATGGCGGAACTTCCTCCGGCAGAGGAAATAAACGTCAGGGATGTACTTGACAAATATCTGGCCGGAGAAATCGACCTGATATGCGTCCTTGGGCCTACCGCTTCAGGAAAGACACGTTATGCTGTCCGTCTCGCACGAGAGATCAATGCCATGCTGCATGCCGACGGTAGACCATCAGCAACGAAAAGAACCCCTCCCACTTCGTGGGCCCCTCCCCCTGCGGCCAGGGGGGTAGCACGCTCTTCTTTTGCTGATGGTCTATCGTCGGCCGGTGCTGAAATAATTTCAGCAGATTCCAGACAGGTATATAGAGGTATGGATATAGGAACAGGAAAGGATCTTTCCGAGTATGAGGAGATTCCATACCATCTTATGGATATCGTGGACGCCGGAGAAAAATACAATATCTTCGAATACCAGCGTGACTTCGAGAAAGCGTATAAAGATATAGTGGACCGCGGAGGAATACCTATTCTGTGCGGAGGAAGCGGTCTATATATAGAGGCAGCAACCTGCGGATATTCTCTTCCGGAGGTACCGCCGGACCCTGCACTCAGAGAAGAACTTGAAAAACAGACCGACGAAGAACTGATAGCAAGGCTATCATCCCTCAAACCACTGCACAATACTACCGATTACGATACCCGCAAGCGTCTTATCCGGGCCCTGGAGATAGCGATATATGAAGCGGAACATCCGGTGCAACGCACATCATTTCTACCGAAGAACACATATTATATAGGAACACTGGTCACTCGGGAAGAACGTAACGCCCGTATAGACAGAAGGCTCGATGCCCGTCTGGAAGAAGGCATGATCGAGGAAATCCGAGGACTCATCGACGGAACTCACCCGGCCCTGGCACCCGGTCACGAGCCGGTTCCCGCCGAAGACCTTATCTACTACGGACTGGAGTACAAATTTGTGACCCTGCACCTTATCGGAGAACTTACCCTTGAGGAAATGCGCATCCAACTAGCCACCGCCATCCATCAGTTTGCAAAGAGACAGATGACATGGTTCCGGGGGATGGAGCGTAAAGGAATCACAATCCACTGGACGAATGTCTGATTTTAAGGAAATTTTACTACCTTTGCTGACGTTATAACAATTTAAATACGTATTACCATGAACCTTAGAGTTTTCAAGAAAGACATCGAATTTTTCGTTGCAGAGTTCATTGATGACTGCGCACTCTTCGTAGCGCTCAACCCACACAAGGACGCTGACGAAATCGTAGCGATAATCGACGAGGCTGTAGACCTTTACAACGACCTCAAGTGCAGAGCCAACCATCCGGAAGGCAACAAGAAGGCGTTCTACAATGGTCTTACAAAGGAGATGTTCGAGAAACTTGACGGACTTTGCGAAAAACTCAGTTCCGCTGTTTCAAAGCAGGCGTAACCTCCTGAAAGTCATTTACAGATGTCGGCTGAATGATTCTGCCGACATCTTTTTTATATAACACTTTGACAATATTTACCGCCAAGGGAGCATTTCCAAGGCTACAAAACACGGCACTTGCAGACAGAACAGACCGACTAATTGCCGGATGCGAGTACTGCCATGATCTTATCCAGAAGAGGCCGCACCTTCCATGTAGGAGATGTGCAGTTATTGGTCATGATGGAAAACACTATGGTCCTGCCCTTAAGATCTTCCGAAAGGTCTTCATACTCAGTACATCCGGCAGGAAGAATGTAACCGCTATAGCACCTCACCCCGTTCATCGAACCGCTTTTCACCTTTATCCTCTCTCTCAAAGATGCCTGATAACCGCTCATATTATAGTTCAAGGTTCCGTTTCCTCCAGGTGAAGGAAGACTGTTCAGGAAAGTTCCGTAGACAGGAGATTCAGTCATAGCATCAAGAAACCTGCAGAGAAAGTCTGCCGAGATATAGTTCTGACGGGAAAGGCCGCTTCCATCCCGTATCTGTGCACCACGGGAAGTATCGACCGCCAGGGTCTTGAGCACATCATTCAATGCAACATATGAGGAATCATAGCAGGAACTCTGATGCAGTTCCTTTCCCAAGGTACGGAACAAAGTCTCCGCATAGAGATTATTGCTGGCATGATTGGTTTCAAAGACAATGCGGTCCAGAGTCGGAGAGAAAGTGGAGCCGAGGAGCGTCAGCGACGAGGCGGCATCGCTCAGGCTAATATCCGAAGGGACTCCCGAGCAAGATATTCCCTTGGTCTCAAGATAGTTGCAAAAATAATGAGCACAAGTCCGCTCAGGAAACTTATTGGCGCAGTCAAGCCTTTTCGCCGCCCTGTCCAATCCGAATGTTCCCCTTATCTCTGCTACTGGAACAAGATCGCTCGCATACATATACAGAAGGTCGCCCGTACCCTTCTTTCCTGTCGAACACATGTATCTGAACTCCATCCATGGAGTCTCAGGATAATATGGGCTTATATTCACAGGGGCACCGACCCGGGAGCCTGCAGATACGGAAAACGACTGCATGTTCTCATAAAACATGAGACCTGTCACTCCGGTACCATAATATGTTCCCGCATCTTCCAGAAGCCATGTCGGTTCCTCCGACATGCCATCGAGCCATCTTCCGTCACCGATGATCCG
This sequence comes from Candidatus Cryptobacteroides sp., assembly GCA_045644485.1. GTDB lineage: Bacteria > Bacteroidota > Bacteroidia > Bacteroidales > UBA932 > Cryptobacteroides. Next base: position 56,756 of record JAZRGY010000048.1, read on the forward strand.
TCCTTCTATCCTTCTGATTCCAGCCGCACGTATTATCGCCTCCCACTGTGCGAATGTATGGTCAATGTCTACAGCGATGGAATCCTTCGATCCCAGTGTAGGGTCTCCCCCACCGATTATGTACAGATCGCCCAGAAGGGTTCCGTTCTCGATCGAACCGTCATATCCCAGAGCGGTCTCGTACTGCCAGTCCGCACCAAGAGCATGTAAGGCAGCGCCTGTACTTATGAGTTTCATGTTGGATGCAGGAAGCATCATAGTTCCGGCATTTATATCCACCAGTTCCTTACCGTCAGCAGTCCTTGCACATATTCCTATCACAGCCTGGCTGAATGCTGGATCATCAGCGATCTCCTGTACCTTAGCCTGTATATCCTTTTCCGGAGAAGTCTGGGCAGAAGCAAAGGTTACTGATAAGATCAGGGATAAGATCATATATGGAATCCGTTTCATGGCATATGGTGTTGATGGGTCACAAAAATAGGAATTTTTACTTATCTTTGCGATTCGTGTTAATGAAAATCTATGGCAAAGACAGTACTTGTTTCCGGAGGCGCCGGTTATATCGGTAGTCATGTTACAGTAGAACTTATCGCTGCAGGATATGAAGTCGTGGTGGCTGACAACATGTCCAACTGCGACCTTACCTGTTTCAATGGAGTAAAGAAGATAACAGGACGTGAGGATATCCCGTTCTATGAGATAGACTGCTGCGACAGCACCGCTGTCAACAGACTTTTCGAGGAGTGCAACATAGATGCTGTGATTCATTTTGCAGCCTTCAAGGCCGTAGGAGAATCCGTTGCAGAACCTATCATGTACTACAGAAACAACCTCGTATCCTTTCTCAATATTCTTGAGGCTTCGAAGAACCACGGAGGGTGCAACGTGCTCTTCTCCTCTTCGGCAACAGTCTATGGCGAGGCAGAAAAACTTCCGGTTACAGAGGAGACTCCGCGTCTCCCCGCGACATCCCCTTACGGAAATACCAAGCAGATGTGCGAGGACATACTTCGTGATACAGTACTTGCCACCTCATCCGCAGAAGGTCCGATAAAGGGCATTGCACTACGCTACTTCAACCCTATAGGAGCACACCCGTCAGCCCTCATCGGCGAACTTCCACGCGGCGTTCCTAACAACCTGGTGCCTTTCATCACTCAGACAGCGATCGGAAAGCGCGAATGCCTGAGTATCTTCGGCAACGACTATCCGACAGAAGACGGAACATGTCTGCGTGACTACATCGACATCGTGGACCTGGCAAAGGCACATGTTGCAGCAGTTTCACGAATGCTTGACGGAAGGATGAAGACCGGGTACGAAATTTTCAATGTAGGAACCGGCCGACCTGTTTCCGTTCAGGAACTTGTAGACGCCTTTGAGAAAGTCAACAACCTCAAACTTAACTACAAGGTAGCACCTCGCCGCCCCGGAGATGTCGTTGCAATCTGGGCTGACACTACCCTGGCCAATGAGGAACTCGGTTGGAAGGCTGAGCGCACCATCGAAGAGACCCTCGCCTCTGCATGGGCATGGGAAAAATATCTGGCGGGAAAATAGTTTCCGCCAGATACATTCATAAGTTATAAAAATCCTATTTTCTATTCCTCACTAGTGATTGCAACTATCTTGTCGGCATATCCAGACCAGTTGTACGATGCCTTATATGCCTCCACAGATCCTGCAGGAACCTTTATCTTCATGGTTGCTTTGGCTGAAGAGAATGTATCAGAATAATACAGTGAAGGAGGGGTCTGTGGTAGACAAATTACCTCATTTAATGATGAACAACCCGTAAAAACACCGTTTGATATACTGGTAACATTACCTTGTATTGTAACTGACTCCATGTTACTACAACCATTGAATAGATTAGGGCCAAGTTCAGTGATTAATTTAGGCAAGACTATAGACTTTAAGTTGATACACTTACAAAACACTTCATGACCTAACCAATTAATTAATTCAGGAAATTCAACTGATGTCAGTGAGATACACCCATAGAAGGCAGCATGCCCTATTTTCAATAATCTTTGCGGCAGTTGCAAAGAAGATAATGAAGTACAATCATAAAAGGCGTGCGACCCAATCTCTGTTACGTTCGGAGAAAAATTAATTTCTGACAGATTCTTACAACCCGCAAACATACTAGAGGGTATTTGTGTTATATTATCTGGGATAGATATCACCTTTAATGCAAGACAGTCTTCAAAGATACCAGTTCCTACTTCATAAAGAGTAGAAGGCAATACAACCTTCGAGAGTGCGGTACAATTATTAAATGCATCATCACCTATACTTACAAGTCCTTCCGGCAAAATCATCTCTGTCAGTGTCTGACAATCACCAAAGGCATCATCGCCAATTTCCTTGAGAGATGCCGGAATTGACATATTAGATAAACCACTGCAGTTATAAAATGCATGGCTTTCTATCTTTTCCAAGTTATTTGGCAGAACTACAGAGTATAGTTTTTCACAATTAACAAATGCAGAACTCTTTATGACGGTAAGATTCTCCGGCAGTATGATCTTCTTCAGGTAATAACAGTTATCGAAGCCTTTATCCAGTGTCGCAAGTTTAGTAAAATATTGCAGTTCTTCGAAAGTATCGATACTACCATTATAACGGAAAATCGATCCCAGTGTCTCGACCGCTGCAGCCTCAGCGAATGAAACATAGCCGTCACCGTCGGTATCGAAGTTATCCACACATAGTTTCTCCACATCAGGGTCCGCAAAGATGATCGCTCCCTCAGAAGAATTGTTCTTATACTGTTTTATCTTGAAAGATTCAATAAGGTCTCCCGAATCACTGTAAAGTTGGACTTCTGCTTCTCTTTCGACAGAAAAAGGATTCTTCTGAACAATGAATTTCAGCAGATCAACACGCTCCGCTGCCTTCATTACAGGCTCAAGGGAAATCCAGGCAGGAGTTCCTGCAATCTTTATATCATAGTCTTCCCTTGCAGTGACTGCAACCTCTACTGTTCCTCCCTTATAATTGACATAGAAGATAGAGTTCTCGACCATAGGGTGACCTTCCACGATAGAAAGTTTTGTCACATATGTACGACCGTCACCGGCATTGACAAAGACCAGCACCTTGCCGTTGCCCATCGGATCAGGGGCTGTCACGCATACATAGCCCGACCGGGTATCTGTAGATTCCACTCTGGCCTTCCATCCCTCATCAGCCATACATTCCACAAATGTCCTGCTGTCACCACCTGTGATGGTATATGGAATACGCACAGTCTTGCCAGGAGCACACAGGATTCCTGAAGTCTCTTCGAAACTTATCTTCAGAGCCCTGTTCCTGTTTATTGTTATCACAGTACCATCCTTGAGTGTAAAGACCACATCATTCTCCAGAATCTGCACATCCTTGAATACAGATTCTGCAAGATCTGCATCCTTTCCCGGTGCTCCATCAGCACCTGTAGCCTTGCCCAGACGTGACCATGTCAGGCCCTTGTCATATGAAACGAACCAATATCCGTTCTCGATCTTGAACTGCGGGGTAACGCCATCGACTCCTGCTATACCGTCAGTTCCATTCTGGCCGTCCTGGCCGTCCTCTCCATCCGCACCATTGGAACCGTCCTTACCGACAGCCCTCACTCTCTGACCCTCATCATCAAGAAGCCATGTTCCGTCCATTGTCCAATACCAGTTGCCGTCCTTGTCCTGACGAATTCCGAACTGTGGTACGACACCGTCTGTTCCATCTGTTCCGTCCTCACCATCATGGCCGTGGTAGATGGTGATCTTACCCATCTTGGAGAAAGTGATTTCATAACCCGCTTCCTTTCCATTTTCCATGAATGGAACGACCTTCTGCACAAAGTCATTATTCTGCAGAGCCTCGACTATTGTCCTCAATGAAGATATGTTAGTGTTCATCTCATTTGCCAAAGCATCCAGACGGGTTTTCACAGCATCGATATCCTGATGAAGTTGGGCGATCTCATCTCTTACCATCTTATCACATCCTGTCAGGACAAGAAGCAGACTCAAAATAATGTAAATATATCTTTTCATAGTATTCTGTATTATCAGTGTGTGTTATTTTTCAATAAAGGTTAGAGGTTTCATCTGCATGTTTCCAGCAGAATCCGATGCAATCACGATTACTTTTCCTTCTCCGTACGGGATCGGAGCAGTAACCTTTACGACACCTCCGAATGTATCGTTTTCCACCACATCTATCTTCCATCCGGAATCCGACATACCGACAACCAGTACAGTCAGAGATGTCTTGTCTATGCTGTAGTTCAACGAAACCGTCTCGCCTGCAGAAATCATGATATCCGAGAACTGTGTCAAGTTGAATTCAAATATAGAATTTCTTGGAACAGGAATCACCGAT
>JAZRGY010000049.1:0-5126 GCA_045644485.1 Candidatus Cryptobacteroides sp.
TGACGACGTCCTTACAATCGGTTTCGCACGCCGTTTCGCAACATATAAGAGAGCACACCTCCTCTTCCGTGACCTTGACAGACTCGAAGAGATCGTAAACGATCCTAAGCAGCCTGTACAGTTCCTCTTTGCAGGTAAGGCTCACCCTGCAGACAAGGCAGGTCAGGACCTCATCAAGATGATCGTAGAGATCTCTAAGCAGCCTAGATTCATCGGTAAGATCGTCTTCGTTCCTAACTATGACATCACAGTTGCCAAGTACCTCGTACAGGGTGTTGACGTATGGATGAACAACCCTACACGTCCTCTCGAGGCTTCAGGTACATCAGGAGAGAAGGCAGCCATGAACGGTGTAATGCACTTCTCAGTACTCGACGGATGGTGGGTTGAGGGCTACAAGAAGGGCGCTGGTTGGGCTCTTCCTATGGAGCGTACATACGACGACCAGAACTATCAGGACGAACTCGATGCCGCTACAATCTACAACATCATCGAGAACGAGATTGCTCCTACATTCTACAACAAGTCGCTCTCTACAGGCCGCTCTGCAGACTGGATCGAGTACATCAAGAACTGTGTGGCACAGGTTGCATGCAACTTCACTACAAACCGCATGCTCACAGACTACATCAACCAGTACTACGAGCCGCAGTCAGCAAGATATGAGACCATCGTGGCAGATGACTTTGCCAAGGCTCGTGAGATCGCTGCATGGAAGAAGAACCTCCGCCGTGAGTGGAAGAACATCGAGGTTGTGTCTGCAAGCATGCCGGATAGCAACAGCGACGGTCTTGCTATCGGAAACGCAGTCAATGCAGAAGTTGTCCTCAATATCGGTGACCTCAGGCCAGAGGAGATTGGAGTAGAGGTACTCTTCGCTACTACAGACAAGAAGGGAAGACTCCATATCCAGGAGAGATATGAGTTCGCTCCAGTAGAGTCTGCTGACGGTACAGCGAAGTATGTGGCAACAATCAACCCTGACTGTTCAGGTCTCTATCAGGTGGCAGGACGTATCTACGCAAAGAACGCAGATCTCCCTCACAGACAGGACTTTGAACTTGTAAGATGGTTGTAGCAACTGGATTTTTCGACGGTGTCCACGTCGGACACCGTCTTGTAATAAGGCACCTCGTAGAGGCTGCTGCAGTACGCGGGGATGAAAGCGCGGTCATGACATTCTGGCCCCATCCCCGTAATGTGCTGCAAAAGGAGGCTCGCACCTTGAGACTCCTCACCACTCTTGAGGAAAAGAGGCAGATGCTTCTCGACCTTGGTGTGGATCATGTTGAAGTGCTTCCTTTCACGAGGGACTTCAGCGCCATGACTACGGAGGAATATCTCCGGATGCTCATGGAAAGATTTGGCGCGAAGACGGTTCTGCTCGGATATGACAACAGGGTCGGAAGCGACGCCATGAATTCGGATCAGGTGGCCCGGATGGCCGAAAGTCTTGGACTTGAGGTCATAAGGACGGACATGGTACCTTCGATGGGTGGTTATGCCGTCAGTTCCACAAAGATCCGTCAGAAACTGGAGGCGGGAGATGTGCAGGGTGCTGCTTCAATGCTGGGATATGACTATGCTCTCCACGGAGTTGTCGTTGCCGGCAACAGGATCGGAAGGACTATGGGATTTCCGACAGCAAACATGCAGTTGTACGAGCCATTGAAACTTGTACCCGGCAACGGAGTGTATTTCGTGAAGGTGGAGACGGTGGGAAGAAGTCTGTTCGGAATGTGCAACATAGGGCACAGACCGACTGTTTCTGCCGGCAATGCCCTCACGATAGAAACAAACATCTTCGGATTTGACGAGGATATATACGGACTGGATATAAAGGTCACCTTCCTGCAGAAGATACGTGACGAGATCCGTTTCGCATCCCTTGATGAACTGAAGACACAGTTGGAACGCGACAGGGAAGCCTGTCTGGACGCCATTCCGAACTTGTAGGCGTCCTGCTTGTCATCCCGGACTTGTGGACTTCCTATTGTCATTCCGAGCACCCGAAGGGTGTCGAGGAATCTATAAAACTAGAAATGTATGGAAACGATTATCACCCTACTTCTTTTTCTACTTCCGGTCATCTTCAAACTGATCGGAAAGAAGTACGAAAAGGCCGGACAGTCCGAAAAGGCTGAAAAGATGCGTGAATTCGCCAAGACTTTCGTAGGAGATGACGATGATGAGGAGGAAGATAGTCCGTTCAAGGACTGGCTGGAAGGCCGGACAGGAAAGAGCGTTGTCGAATACGATGATGACGGCCAGATTGTGGAGGTTGTGGATGCTCCGAAGCCCTCGGTGCAGACATATGTATCTCCGGTGGTTCCGACCCCACCTGCCGTTACGGAGAACGTCGTGAGGCAGACAGCGCCGAAACCTGCACATGCAGTAAGGAAACCTGCTCCAAGGAAACCGATCCTGGAGGAGGAATCCAAGGAAAAGAAGGGAGAGAAGATCGATCCGAAGAAACTCGTGATTTATTCCGAGATAATGAAACCGAAATTTACAGAATAATAACATAACTAAAGACAATATTTATGGCACTACAGTACATGACCCAGGAGGGTCTTGATAAACTAAAGAAGGAACTTGCCGAGGCCATTGCGCAGCGTCCTGTGATTTCTGCGGCCATCGCAGAGGCAAGGGATAAGGGTGACCTTTCTGAGAACGCTGAGTATGAGGCGGCGAGAGAGGCTCAGGGACTCCTTGAACTCAATATCTCCAAACTTCAGAACCTTGTTGCTAACGCTCGCGTGATCGACGAGTCACAGATCGGTACGGAGAAGGTTCAGATGCTCAACAAGGTCAAGGTCAAGAACCTCAATACCAACCAGATAATGAACTTTACCCTTGTAGGCGAGAGCGAGGCTGACTTCATGGCCGGCAAACTTGCTGCGCAGACCCCTATAGGAAAGGCTCTTATGGGTCACAAGGTAGGTGAGGTTGTGGAGGCTAAGGTTCCTGCTGGCATCATCAAGTTTGAGATTCTTGACATCACACTATAGTATGGCAACAATTTTCACTAAAATAGCCAAAGGCGAGATTCCCTCATACAAGGTAGCGGAAAACGAGGAATACTATGCATTCCTTGATATAGCCCCTATGGCCAAAGGACACACACTCGTGATCCCGAAAAATGTAGAAGATGACTATATCTTCAACCTCGAGGACGAGACCTACATGGGCCTTTGCGCCTTCGCTAAGAAGGTTGCCCAGGCCATCAAGGTAGCAGTCCCTTGTCAGAGGGTTGGTGTAGCAGTCCTCGGCATGGAAGTACCTCACACCCATATCCACCTTGTCCCTCTCCAGAGCGAAGGTGATATGGATTTCAGAAAGAAAAAACTTGAACTTTCTCAGGAGGAATTCTCCGAGATCGCTTCAGCAATCTATAACGAATATGTCAAGATTCAGTAAGACACTTATTTTTGCCGCAGCCATGATGGTGGCTGCAGCATGTGGCAGCAATGCAAGAATTGAAGGCGTGGTATCTGATGCACCGTCTTCTGAAGTTGTAGTCAAACTCCTGAATGTCAATCACTATGAGGTTCTGGATACAGTAAAGACAGACGCTTCCGGAAAGTTCGCCTATAAGGTGGCTGTCGAGGAAGGACAGCCGGAATTCATCTATGTCTTCTACAAGGATACAAAGGTTGCTTCTCTTCTTCTTGAGGCAGGGGATAAGGTTGCTGTCGTAGCGGATACTCTCGGAAACTTTTCTGTAGAAGGCTCTGAGGAGTCACTCAAACTTGCTCAGGTCGAGAAGGAATATGCTGATGCACTTGTCCGTCTCAGCGACCTTTCTTCAAAGTCCTTGACTGCTACAGGTTCTGAAGCAGACGCCATCAAGCGCCAGATGGGACAGGAATACATCAACTATTACAGAAGCCGTGTGAAGTATGTGATGCAGAACAGCAGATCTCTTACTGTTGTTCCTGTGTTCTTCCAGAACTTCGGCTCTGACCTTCCTGTGTTCAGTCAGTCTACAGACGCCATCCACTTCTCTAATATTTCTGACTCCCTTGAAATGGTATATCCTGAGTCAAGATATGTGAAAGCACTCAGAGCGGAGGCTAAGAGACGTCAGAACTATCTTGAACTCGAGTCTCGTCTCAACTCTGCAGAGTCCATCGGATTCCCAGATATCGAACTCCCTGACCTGAATGCCAACAAAGTGAAACTTAGCGAGGTCGACTCGAAGGTCATCATGGTATTCTTCTGGAGTTCTTCAGATGCAAACCAGAAGATGTTCAACCTCGACTTCCTCAAGAACATCTATGAGGATTACCACAAGAAAGGTCTTGAGATCTATCAGGTATCACTCGACCCTGACAAGGCAGCATGGGCTAGGGTAGTGAAGGAACAGAAACTCCCTTGGATCAATGTATGCGACAGCCGCGGATCAGCCTCTCCATACGTTGCCCTCTACAACATCGGTTCGGTTCCAGCAGCCTTCGTAATCGCTGATGGAGAACTCGTGGACGGAGAGATGGTAGACGAGAAGTCTTTCCGCAAGCGTCTTGATAACCTTCTCCGTTAACACCCGATACCAGTTATACATCCAATAAATGTAAAGTAATCAGGGGCTTGACAACAATATTGTCAAGCCCCTGGTTATTTAAGTATACCCCTAGCCCTGCCATTCCAAGGGAAAGTGCTACTTATTTGCTCATTCCAAACAAACTTGAAGATGACCCCTAGGTTGTCATTCCGAGCGACCTTGAGACAGACCTCTAGTGTGTCATTCCAAGAGACCTCTACTCCTGTCATTCCGAGCGCCCTCTACTCTTGTCATTCCGAGCGAACGAAGTGAGTCGAGGAATCTTTACAACCATCCCTCCGAAACGCAACTCAAGGCACATTTCTGCGCGTCGTGTCCAGAAACCAATCCCAAACCCTAGTTTTAACGCCACGACGCGCAAAACTTAAAGGGAAGTTGCGCGTCGTAGCACCGAATCTAAGTTTTCGCCCAATTTCCGACCACGACACGCAAAACTCTCCCTGATTTTGCCCCTCGCGAACTTTAATATTCGTGCAAGAGGTTTACCATTTGGGCCATTCCGAGAAAACTTGAAGAGTGACCATAGTTTTGTCATTTCGAGCGACCTTGAGGCGAAACCTTA
>JAZRGY010000050.1:0-3515 GCA_045644485.1 Candidatus Cryptobacteroides sp.
TAACCTGAGTTATACATTGAGTCTGTCACGTAACTCTACTGACCAGCAGATATACCCACGTCAGGGTTCTGATTTCAGTTTCTCTCTTCAGTTGTCGCCTCCATACTCGCTCCTGAGAAAGACAGACAAGGGTGTTCTTGATGCAAACGGTAATCCTACGAAGGTTTCAAACCCTAGAGACATCAATTACAACCTTCAGAGTTCTAAAGACAGATACAGATGGATCGAGTATCATAAGTGGTCATTCAAGGGTGCTGTATACACTAAACTTATCGGAGACCTCGTCCTGATGGCTCGAGCACAGTTCGGATATCTCGGATATTACAACAGAAACTGGGGATATTCTCCGTTCGAAGGATTCCGTGTGGGTGGTGACGGTATGTCCGGATATGATACATACGGTTCTGAGATCATCTCTCTCCGCGGTTATGAAAACTATTCGCTTACACCGACAAATATGTCGTCATACAATTCGACAGGTCAGTACTATAATGGTAACGTGTATGACAAGTTCACAGTCGAACTCAGATACCCTGTGATACTCCAGCCACAGTCGACCATCTTTGCATTGCTCTTCCTCGAGGGAGGTAACTGCTGGGCTGACATACGCGACTTCAATCCGTTCCAGATCAGAAGGTCGGCCGGTGTCGGCATAAGGGTATTCCTCCCGATGATCGGACTTCTTGGAGTTGACTGGGGATATGGATTTGACAACCACGATGGTAACGGAGGAAGCCAGTTCCACTTCGTGATAGGTCAGCAGTTCTAGAAAATTAATATTATAAAAGTATAGAAAACAGATTATGAAAAGAATTCTTTTGATCGTAGCAGTGGCGTTGATGTCATTCGCTGCAAGCGCACAGGACTTCAAGTGGGCTTATGTGGATTTCAATGAACTCGTTATGCTGGTGCCTGAGATGGATGAGGCTAGAGCGACAATGGAGGAGAACCAGAAGACAAATGAGGAGATTCTCGTTGCAATGTATGATGAATATCAGACAAAGATGCAGCAGTATCAGCAGAAGGCAGAGTCTTGGACTCCTGCTATCCGCGAGAGCAAGGAGAAGGAGATTATGGAGATCCAGGCTCGTTTCGAGCAGACTCAGCAGAGCCTTCAGGTGGAACTTCAGCAACTTCAGCAGAATCTTCAGGCCCCTATCTATGATAAGGCTCAGAATACTGTGAACGATCTTGCAAAGGCAAAGGGTGTTGCTCTTGTATTCGAGAAGTCATCCCTCCTGTATCTTGATCCTGCTCAGGGTCTTGACCTTACTCCTGAGGCTCGCACTGCCCTTAATATTCCTGCTGACAGGACTCTCGAGTCTCTTCAGGCTGAACTTCAGGCAAAGGCTCAGGCTGCAGCAGCGGCTCAGGCACAGTAGTATTATCCTGATATAGTACATAAAAATAGCGGACAGAACCTTCAGGTTTCTGTCCGTTATTTTTATGTGTGTAAAAAACTGAGAAATTGTATCCGGCTTAACGGAAAAATGCATACATTTGTATGAAAATCTAACCATTTGATTTAAAATTATAACACTAAATTATGCAACATAAGGTCATTGATACTAAAGATGTTGTAATCAGATTTGCAGGAGATTCGGGAGATGGTATGCAACTCACCGGGTCTCTTTTTGCAGATATGTCTGCCATCTTCGGTAACGAACTTTCCACATTCCCGGATTATCCGGCTGAAATCAGGGCGCCTCATGGTACCGTTTCCGGAGTTTCCGGCTTTCAGGTCCATATCGGTAGCGAACATATCACCACTCCAGGTGATTTCTGCGATCTTCTTGTGGCCATGAATCCAGCAGCCCTTAAGGCTAATGCCAAATGGCTGAAGAGGACTGCTATGGTTCTCATTGATTCTGATACTTTCGATGAGGACGGTCTTAAGAGAGCCGGCCTAAAGAGTGACCCTATCGGGGAACTCTATATTGAGGACAGGACGATCATAATTGCTCCGATCACTACACTTACTGAAGAAAGTCTCAAGGATAGCGGTCTTGATAAGAAGACCATATCAAAGTGTAAGAATATGTTTACCCTTGGTATGGCCTGCTATATCTACAATCGTCCGATGGAGTACATCTTCCAGTATCTGGAAAAGAAGTTCGGAAAGAAGAAGCCTGAAATGATTGCTCCTAACAAGAAGGTGCTTCAGGATGGATATAATTATGCTGCAAATATCCAGGCTATTCCTAATACATATAACATCGAACCTGCCCATCAGGAAAAGGGCCTTTACAGGAACATGACCGGAAATCAGGCAACAGCGTGGGGACTTCTGGCTGCTGCCGAGAAGGCTAACCTGCCTCTTTTCTGCGGATCTTACCCTATTACTCCTGCAACAGGCATACTTGAGGAATTGGCTATTCATAAGAGTCTTGGAGCAAAGACACTTCAGGCTGAGGACGAGATTGCCGGTATCTGTACTGCAATCGGTGCAGCCTTTGCCGGAAACCTTGCGGTGACAACCACGTCCGGCCCGGGACTTTCTCTTAAGTCGGAGGCTCTTGGACTTGCCGTGATGACTGAACTTCCTCTTGTTGTAGTGGACGTTCAGCGCGCAGGCCCATCTACAGGTATTCCTACCAAGACCGAACAGACAGACCTTAACCAGGCTCTGTACGGGCGCAATGGAGAGTGCCCTATGGTAGTGATGGCTGCTCACTCGCCTGCACATTGCTTCGATGCTGCATTCAATGCTGCAAAGATTGCCCTTGAGCATATGACACCTGTTCTCCTGCTTACAGAGGGTTTCCTTGGTAACGGTTCTGAGCCTTGGCGTATCCCTTCCATGAAGGATTACCCTGCAATCAGACCTCCGTTTGCCCGCCCTAATACTGCATACAAGCCTTTTGAAAGAGACCCGGAAACATTTGTCCGCAAATGGGCTGTTCCTGGAATGGCTGGTTGCGAGCATCGTGTGGGAGGACTCGAGAAGAATCATGACGGAGTACTTTCTTCAGATCCGCAGAACCATGCGATGATGGTAAGAGAGCGTGATATGAAGGTACAGAAGGTCGCTGATGCCATTCCTGAACTTGAGGTGAACGGTAATGACTCCGGTAAACTTCTCGTTGTAGGATGGGGTGGTACTTACGGACATCTCCTTTCTGCCGTGCAGGAAGCCCGTGAGTCAGGAATAGAGGTAAGTTTCGTGAATTTCGACTATATCATGCCTCTGCCGCGTAATACTGAAGAGGTGTTCTCCAAGTTCGATAATATTCTGGTATGCGAACTCAACAGCGGACAGTTTGTCAACTATCTTCGCGGAAGACTCCCTCAGTTCAAATATTCACAGTATAATAAGGTACAGGGCCAGCCGTTCCTCGTTCAGGAAATAGTTGCTGCCATAAAGGAGAACCTATAACCGTCATCCCTGGTCAAACCAGGGATCAGAAATGAAACATTATGCCAAGATATACATTCAAGGAATTCAAGAGTGATCAGGAAGTCAGGTGGTGTCCGGGATGCGGCGACCACGGTGTTCTTGCAGCATTGCAGAGAGC
>JAZRGY010000051.1:0-1981 GCA_045644485.1 Candidatus Cryptobacteroides sp.
TCAGCAAAGGCAATAATGTCAAGGGTTTTTCTGACAAAAAGTTATCAACAAAAATAAATTGCCTGACAACCTATTGATTGTCAGGCAATAACAAAATATGTAATTTGTAAAAATTCTAAATATACAAAACAGATATGTTACTTGACTTATCCCACAAGCCATACTAGCACATGGCGGTCGAATATCATGTATTCCAGTTCGAAATCCTCCTCATACTCGTCTTTATGGATGAAGGTAGCCTCGAGTTCTCCTTCCTTTCTTACATTGAATTTTTCTACCTCGATCTGCTCGGCAAAGTCCACACGGTTCTGCGACATTCTCTTGAAGATGGCCTCCTTTGCGCACCAGTAGATGGCAAGTTGTTCGTTCTTCTTGTCTTCGTCGAGGTCTTCGATCTCATCTTCAGAGAGAGCCTTCTTCTCTACTGCTGCGAAGTTCCTGTCCAGAGACTCGATGTCTATGCCGACCTCTTCGTCGTCATGGATGATGATCGCCACATAGTTTTCAGTATGGGTGATGCTGATCGTTGTGGCGCAGTTTTCCAGGTAAGGCTTGCCGTTGTCGTGATGGTTGAGATACATCTTTTCCTCGAACACCTCGTTGATGAGTGCCCTTACCGCCAGTTTCTGTCTTCTCTGGCTTTCGCTGCGGAACAGCATTATTTCTTCAAGTTCGTCAGTTGGTACGGAAGTGATGTTCATCAGTTCCTCTTCCGTTTCGGTAACATGCCATACGGCGATTTCCGCCTTGTTGTCAAGTTTCTTTCTGAGATATAGTGCCATATAAAATAAATGTTCTATGAAATAGTGGAGTCAGGGGTACCTATATACGACAGACCTGTGCGTGCAGACCATGCACACACGACAAAACCTTCCTGACTTTCGCCGGAAGTGTCACCCATAATCATGTATATGTTGCTGGACAACGGATCGTCAGAGTTCTGATCCGCCATGATGTTGAGATTATTGCCTATAGGACTGGGAGGTTCCACTTGTCTTTATATTCTTATTATTCAACGGCAAAGATACTAAATGTTTTGATATCTGAAAATAAAAAGCATTTAATGAATAAAATTACTATATTTGCCAAGATTTGAATACAATACTAACATTATAGATTTATCATGGAATTTTTGACTAACGACAAACTCGTGATCGTAGGTGCCGGTGGCGCTATCGGATCAAACATGGCTCAGACCGCTCTTATGCTCGGCCTCACTCCAAATATCTGCCTTTACGACATTTATGGTCCAGGCGTGAATGGTGTTGCAGAGGAATTGTATCACTGTGCATTCGAGGGCGCTAACATCACATGGACAACTGATCCTGAAGTTGCTTTTACTGGTGCAAAGTATATCATTTCATCAGGTGGTGCTCCTCGTAAGGAGGGTATGACCCGTGAGGATCTCCTTAAGGGTAACTGCCAGATCGCTGCTGAGTTCGGTGACAACATCAAGAAGTATTGCCCGGATGTAAACCATGTTGTGGTTATCTTCAATCCTGCTGACGTGACTGCTCTTACCGCTCTTATCCGTTCAGGTCTCAAGCCAAGCCAACTCACTTCACTTGCTGCTCTCGACTCAACTCGTCTCCAGTCTGCAATCGCAAAGGAACTTGGTGTACCTCAGTACAAGGTGGAGAATGCACGTACTTATGGTGGTCATGGTGAGGCAATGGCAGTGTTCGCATCTAAGATTACAGTTGACGGCAAGCCGCTCGCAGATTTCAACATTCCTGAGGACAAGTGGGCTGAGATCAAGCATGCTACAATCCAGGGAGGTTCAAACATCATCAAACTCCGTGGCCGTTCATCATTCCAGAGCCCGTCTTACCAGTCAGTTCTCATGATTCAGGCTGCTATGGGTGGTCCTGAGTTCAACTGGCCTGCAGGCTGCTATGTAAACACTGAGAAGTATCAGAATGTTCTCATGGCTATGCCTACAACAATCGACGCTACAGGTGTTCACTTCGGTGAGGTTGAG
>JAZRGY010000052.1:0-8200 GCA_045644485.1 Candidatus Cryptobacteroides sp.
ATCTCGCCTTTCTTCTTCTTTGAAGGCTTGTTGTCTGCCATTGAAACAGCAGGCATGGCCATAAGGGCAGCCATGATCATAATGATAATCTTTTTCATACGTATATTGTTTTATTTGTTTTTCATAAAGATCCCTCGACAAATCCGGGAGACAGATCAGGCTTTTTTCCAAAGCGTGAAACGGAAGCCTATATGGGCCTTGAATCCCATAAGAGGTCCCCATATGCAACTTGCATCAAACGACGCCTGGCGAGGATCTACGACTCCATCCAAATTCCTGACATAGCCGAGAATCACATCCTTCTGTCTGAAATTAGTCATATTCTCGACTCCTGCATAAACATCCCAGCCCTTGAACCTACGGGTCACCTGAGCATAAAGAAGCGGATAGACAGGAGTACGGCCATTCTTATACATCCTGGCGACCCCGTCTTTCGGCTGAAGGGTCATGGTACCATCTTCATTGATCTGTTCCATGAAGTTGTAAACTCTGCTTGAACCGTTGAGAGATGCCGTAAAGTCGAAGATCCATTTGTTCAGGTTAGTAGCGTACTGCATGTTGAGGACTCCCTTGAAACGGCTTGTCATAGGTTTTTCGACAAGTCCCTTTCCTGCAAGTTCTATCATAGCGTTGGTGTAACGGCATGTAATGGTAATGTTAAACCTTTCAACCGGGTCAATAGAAAAATCCAACTGGTAATTATCTGTATAAGATCTGTTTCCGTCCAGAGCATAGAAGTCTATGGCATTTGCAAGGTGCTCGTAATCTACAATCATCTGCTGCACGAACTGAGTACGGAAATAATCAAAACTCAGGTATGTATTCTCTGATGTGCCGAAAGGAAGATAGTATGTGATATTACCTCCGAATGTCCATGCATCCTCAAGAATATGCTCATTATAAGAGCCTACAAAAGCCTTTCCTGTAGAGAATACACCTATATTATCAATCAAAGGTGTAGAATACCTCACTCCGCGACCACCGTTCGCCCTTATCACGATATCCTCAGAAGGAGTATATTTGAGGGTCACTCTAGGAGAAAACTTTCCTACGATCTTGTCACCGGATTTCTTGTAGAAATCCTCTCTGAGGCCTACGATTGCAGAGAACTTGTCTCCTGCATGATATGTATATTCTCCGAAGAATCCTCCTACAGCCATCTGTGTAAGACCGTTGTCAGCAATATTCTGAAGAGCCACACGTCTGCTGAAGTCCTCCATATATCTGTCATAAGTGGCGCTCATTCCCACAGTGAACTTGTGTGACTCATTGATCTCGTTCTGATATAGGAGATTACCGAACAGAGAATGCTGGTCCGCGATATACTTTGTCGCACCAAAATACGAATCCAGATCCTGATATGTATAGTCTCCTACAAAGGCTATGTTCTGAGAACCGTCTTCATTCAGAGGAAGACCTATCTTCAGGTAACCGTTTGCAGAACGGTTCATGATATCGGATCCCCAAGGGTTAAGGTGGTCATGAGTCTGAAATTCAGCAAAGTATGTATCCTTGTCATAGAAGTTACTGTATCCGTTGATGTTCTCGACCATCTGTCCTCCAAGTCTGGTATCCTGAAGCGCACGTACTCCGAAACGGATCTGCATGCCGTTGTCAGCCTGATAGAGCCAGCGATTGGCAAGATTGAACTGAAGCATCATAGGATCATCCATGAAACTGTCGTTGTTCATATCATGAGGCTTGATGTTTCCCGATACGTGTCCGAGGATGATCGTGCTCCACTTGTAGCCCATCTGAAGAGCAGAAGCGATGTTAAGGTCCATCTTGGTATCACTCATGACAGCAGCATTGATGAAGAGAGGCTTCTCATCTGTAGGCTTGCGATGCTCCATATTGATCTGGCCTGTCATCGACTCGACACCGTTTATCACAGAAGAAGCGCCCTTGGCGATCTGGATGCTCTCAAGCCACTGTCCCGGCACATAAGAGAGTCCGAAAGGCGCCGAAAGGCCGCGCATCACAGGACGGTTCTCATCCAGCATCTGGGTATATACTCCAGAAAGGCCGAGGAGACGGATCTGACGGGCGCCGGTTACAGCATCGGAATATCCTACAGTCACGCTTGCCGAGTTCTCGAAACTCTCCGCAAGGTTACAGCAGGCCATCTTGCACAATCCGGCCGCAGAAATGACTTCTGTACGGACCGGTTTGATCTTGGAAAGATAATTTCCTGCCTGATTAGATACGAATACGGCAGCATTCAGACTGTCTGCACGTTCGCCGTAAATGGATGTGGTGTCCACGACATGACCATGCTGATCCACCACCTGGGCAGATGCGCAGATTGCAGTCGCAAGGACTGCGATAATGTATGCTATAGTCTTTTTCATGATCTGATTGAATGTCATTTTATCTGGATTATTCCAACAAGAGTATGGGACCGCTCAAAATACGGTCACAGAAGAACGATCCGCTGCAAAGCAGTGGAAAGCATAATGGGAATATCAGATACGCCAGATACCGAGGACAGACTGTATGTCTCCCGGCAGAAGAAGCCCGGAATCGGGCAATGACAAGATTCTGTTGATTTCAGATTTCACAAAAAGATCGTGAACGTCTGATATCAAGGCATCGGTAAAAGGGAAATATACCGGATGATATTCAATGTAGTCCTTTTCATAAGAAGGGACTGTTCCTGTCACCGAAAGGACGACAAAATCATCCGCACAGCACGGAGACTCCTCATATACTGGAGTTTCGTCCTCATGATTACAACAATCATGGTCATGATGAGTGTTCTCGCATGAAACCTCACATACGCATTCGGTCATGCAGGAGTGATGACCGGCCATACATGTATGCACGCCGAAACCGATGATACTGACAACGTACCATACGGCAAGCAGAACTGCACATATTTTCATGGAGACATTTCTCATCTTAGCGGCAAATGTACAAAAAACATTCTAAATTAAAATAAATTTGTAGTACATTTGTAATCAGTACGTCCAATATTACATAAAGCACAATAACAAACGAACTAAAATAAGTTATCATGAAAGATTTTGTAAAGATGACCCTTACTGTAATAGCAGGTCTTTTCATCTTCGGAATTGTATCCTTCTTCTTGACATTCACTGTCATTGGAGCAATTGCATCAGTCGGAGACAAACAACCGGTAATGCCACGACAGGCTGTTCTGAAGATAGACATGAGCACATTCGAACTGAGCGAGCAGAGCACAGAAGCCAATCCTATGGACATGGTCCTTGGAGGAGGTTCGTCCGTAACCCCAATCGGAATCTATGAAGCGATCAACGCAATCAATGCTGCAGCAAACGATCCGGCAGTAAAGTTCATATACATGAAACCGGATGGAGTAAGCGGAGGTACGGCACAGATAGAAGAGTTCCGCAAAGCACTTGCCAATTTCAGAAAAAGCGGAAAAGCGATCGTATCATATACCGAAAATCCGGGAAATGCCAGTTATTATCTTGCATCCGTATCTGATAAGATATTCATGACGCCTCATGATGGAGCGATGAGCATGTTCACAGGACTCAGTTCGCGACTTATCTTCCTTAAGGACCTTCTCGACATACTTGGAGTAAACGTTCAACTCATCCGCCACGGAAAATACAAATCTGCAGGAGAAATGTTCATCAGAAGTTCTTCAAGCAAGGAAAATCTGGAGCAGAACACAGAGATGGTTGAATCACTCTGGAGTACATGGTCATCTGAAATCGCGAAGTCACGTGAAATCAGCGTAGACGACCTCAACGCTCTGATCAACAATCTCGAACTCAACTTCCCTACCGACTGGGTAGAACACGGACTTGTAGACGAACTCCTTGACAATAATCAGTTGAAGGAAAAACTCTGCGACCTCTTTGTCGCTGAGAAGTTTGAAGACGTGAAGGGTATCTCACTCAACGACTACGCAACACTTAAGAATACTGTAAACTTAAAGGCGAAGAAGAAGGTTGCGGTAATCTATGCAGCCGGAGACATCGTTGACGGAGACGACGCTAAGAATGTCGCTGGAAACCGTTTTGCAAACATCATCTCTGACGTAAGAAAGGATTCGACAATACAGGCAGTAGTCCTCAGAGTAAACTCTCCAGGAGGAAGCGTACTTGCATCGGAAAAGATAAAGAGGGAACTCGACCTTCTTAAAGAAGTAAAACCGGTAGTCGCATCATACGGAGACTACGCAGCATCAGGTGGATACTGGATCTCTGCAAACTGCGACAAGATTTACTCCAATGCTTCCACACTTACCGGTTCCATCGGAGTATTCAGCATGATTCCAGATCTGGGAGGCGTAATAAAGAATAAACTGCACGTAACAGTCACACCTGTAAACTCAAATGAGCACTCAGACATGTACAGCGGCATGAGAGCACTCACCCAGAAGGAAGTTGACTACATGCAGGCATCTGTAGAAAACATCTACGATAAATTCACCAGACTCGTATCGGAAGGAAGAGACATGCCTGTGGCAAGGGTCGATGAGATCGCACAGGGAAGAGTATGGAGCGGAGCAGACGCACTTGGCATAGGTCTCGTGGATGAGATAGGAACAATCGAGGATGCTATCAACTATGCTGCACTTTCAATCGACGGAGTCACTGGAGTACAGGATGTACAGGTGGTTGGATATCCTAAGCCACAGACTGCAATGGAACTTCTCCTCGAATCACTTACAGGAGAGAGCAATGCATTTGCCGGTACAGCATTCGAGAATATCGGAGAGGCTTTCAGCGAATTCGGAAAGCAGGAGGTCGGAAAGGCTTACGCCCGTATGCCATACGTAGTTACAGTGGAGTAAGATATTTACTCCATTGTAATACGGATTACAGATCTTGTGGACGGAGTGACCTTGTAACGGTCGTCAATCCTCACACCTGCAACAGCGGCAATATGCTGAGCCTCAGCAAGCCCATCAGTCTGTACATCTGCAATCATGACGGCAGAAGACTTCATGAAAGAATCATATTTCAGGTCAGCGAAAAGATCGCTGACCTTTTTCTTTCCTCTCATTCCAAGAGGAACAAGCCAGTCGCCGCTACGCCACCCGCGAAGAACAAATGGGAAACTAAGTTTTGCTCCGTCCAGAATAAGCACGCCCTCAGGCTGTTTCAAAGGCATGTCAGATGTCCACAAAAACTCCTCCACCTTGAACGTCTTACCGTTCACATGGTAAGTTCCCGCACCACGCACAGGAATGAATGCATCGGCAGATGCCCGGTCAATCAGGACATGACGTGAGAGGTCATTACGTTCCACGTAGCAGACGTCATTGCGAGGATTCGAAGAATTCGTGGCAATCTTATGAACAACACGCAGGCAATCTCTTTCAGTAATGACAGTATAATCCTTAGAATCAAAACGTTTGCCCGACACCGTCCTGTCTGAAGCCAGAAGGTCTTCTATGGAAGCCAGAGTCGAAGAATTGAAGCCGTATGGTTCCAATATATAATATAAAAGGTATCGCCAATGCTTTTGGGAAAGGAGGTCGTTGTAGGAGATCCTCACGTCGATACGCTCCTCAGAAGCCTTGGTAATATCCTCGACCTGCTTCCTGCAATAGTCCGCAACAATATCGTTTGCCTCCCTGAAATATCCCATCTCACGGTTAAGAGTCCTCACTGCAGAAGGATTCACTTTCTCGAAAACAGGAAAGACCTCGTTACGAAGCATATTCCTCTTATAGTCAGATGAGAAATTAGTACTGTCATTGCGATACTTCACTCTGTTTACCAGGACATAGCCCTCAATCTGCTTACGCGTCATCTCAAGCAGAGGTCGGACCAGTTTTGCAGATATCCCCTCCGAATATGGAATATCTGAAACGGAGGTCATCCCGGAAAGCCCCTTCATACCGGACCCGCGAAGAATATTAAGTATCAGGGTCTCGGCATTGTCATTGGCATTGTGCGCAACTGCAACTTCATCATATCCTTCAGATACGCACAGTTGTGAAAACCACCTGTAACGCAACTCCCTTGCAGCCATTTCGATGCTCACGCCATGTTCTGATGCAAAGCCCTTGGTGTCGAAGGATCTGACATGGAACCTGACGTCATGTTCGTAAGCCCAAGCACGCACCAGTGCCTCGTCCCCATCACTTTCCTCTCCCCTGAGATTGAAGTTGCAATGGGCTACAGCAAGGCATTCACAAGGATAACGGCGGACAAAGATCTCCGCCATACACATGGAGTCAATGCCGCCGCTAACTGCCAGAAGAATTTTCTTCCTACACATTATTATTTATTTGCGATAGTCCAGGTGAAACCGAACAGGAAGGACTCCTTGAACTGAACCCTCTGCTTGGTCTGGCCATCCCTTTCACTGAAGATCACCACCTTGTCATCATAGATCATATTGGTAGTGAGGGTAAGTGAGAAATACTTAGCCAATTTCCAGTCAAAACGGTTATCCCAGTTTACACGAAGATTCTCCGGATGGTCAAGATAGTTCGAGAAAAGGACCATCTGGGTTGTATATGAGAAATTGTCATTGATCTTCAACGCGATATCAGCCTTTATCTGGGCACCGAATTCGAAACGTGCGCTTCTATAGCATGCACCAAGGTCAGCGGCATCGATACCACTAAGGTCCTTATCCACCCATTCCTCCTTGAGTTGCATACCGTAGTTCTTTCTCAACACCTCGTTTCTCACGATAACCACACCTCCGGTAACAGGGGCGATGTTGAGGGAAATCCAGTTTGCAGGCTTGAGGTCAATACCGACTGCAAGGTTGGTATATGCCGGAGCAAGGAATCCTGACTTGACCACGCGGGCATCCTTCCAAAGTTGTACGAGATCTCCAGCAGGAACATCTTCAAGTTTCTCGAATCCCTCCGGCGCTGACGGAGTCTTGTATTCATAACCGGTATTGAACTGAGACTTGAAGTCGTAGTTAACGGTAAAGGCGAACTTCTTCATGTTGGTGGTCTTGTATCCCAACTTGCTCTCCAGATAAATACGGTCATCGCTCTTCTGAAGGATAGGCTTTGAAGATGCATATACAAAACCATAGTCCAACTGAAGACGGTTGTTCCAGAAAAGGTCGCCTTTCTTGTAATTCGCATTTCCGTCGACGAAGGCCTGAAGGGTAATGGTATTGTCACCACCGGCAGCCCAGTTTGTAAGCGAAGTCTGACCGAACTTGATATTTGTCATCAAAGACGTACTCCAATACTTAGGCTTCTCGACCTTAGGAGCCTCCTGCTGAGCCTCTGTGATTTCCTTAGCAGCATCAGCAACAGCCTTCAAGGCATCATTGTTCTGCGCCCATCCGCACATACCCGCCATCATCAAGCCGGCAATGATCATTATCTTTTTCATAGTCAACAAATTTAATTTAATAAGAAATGGCAAAAAGAACACGACGGCTTGAAGGATTGCCGGTGTAGATACACTTGCCTTCCTCCTCGCATACCGCGCTGTCCACAGGGATGCATCGGATAGTAGCCTTTGTCTCTTCCTTGATCTTTTCCTCTGTCTCAGGAGTACCGTCCCAGTGACAGAGAAGGAAGCCTCCCTTGGTGATCTCTTCCTTGAACTCTTCCCAGGTATCCACCTTACGGATGCTCTCATCACGGAACTTGAGTGCCTTTGCATAGATGTTTGCCTGAATGTCCTCGAGAAGGGCAGCAATCACATCTGCGACACCTTCCTGAGAATGCGAAGACTTCTCACATGTATCACGACGAGCGAGTTCCACAGTACCGTTCTCAAGGTCACGCGCACCCATTGCAAGACGTACCGGCACACCCTTGAGTTCCCACTCGGCGAACTTGAATCCAGGACGGAGAGTATCACGGTTGTCGATCTTCACGCTTATTCCCTTTGCCTCAAGTTCCTTCTTGAATGCATACATCTTGTCAAGGATACCGTTGTTCACAGCCTCGTCCTTTCCTGTAATAGGAACCATAACCACCTGGATAGGAGCGAGTTTCGGAGGAAGCACAAGACCGTTATCATCTCCATGGGCCATGATGAGAGCACCCATCAGACGTGTAGAAACACCCCATGAAGTAGCCCAGACATACTCCTGCTTGCCTTCCTTGTTTGTAAACTGCACATCGAAAGCCTTGGCGAAGTTCTGTCCGAGGAAATGAGAGGTACCTGCCTGCAGGGCCTTTCCGTCCTGCATGAGGGCCTCGATAGTCATCGTATCAAGGGCGCCTGCGAATCTCTCGTTAGGGCTCTTGTGCCCCACAACGACA
>JAZRGY010000053.1:0-18782 GCA_045644485.1 Candidatus Cryptobacteroides sp.
AGAAATAGAAGGATTCGATACTGTGTTTTCCGGTGATGTTCCTCTCGGATCTGGAATGTCCTCGTCTGCCGCTCTTGAAAGTGTCTTTGCTTTTGCTCTGAACGAACTTTTCAGCCTAGGTATCGACAAGTTTGAACTTGCGCGTATAGGACAGAGTACCGAGCATAATTACTGTGGAGTGAAATGTGGAATCATGGACCAGTTTGCATCGGTATTCGGAAAGGCAGGTCATCTGATGCGACTTGATTGTCGATCGATGGATTTCGAATACTTCCCGTTCGATCCTGAAAGCCATGGATATAAACTCGTGCTTCTTAATTCTTGTGTAAAACATGAACTCGTAGGTTCACCATACAATGACCGTCGCGCATCCTGCGAGCGCGTTGCAGCAGTTCTCGGACAGGAATTCCTCCGCGGTGCGACAATGGACCAGTTGGACTCTGTCAAGGATAAGATTTCTGAAGAGGATTATCTCCGTGCACGTTATGTTATCGGGGAGGAAAGAAGGGTACTTGACGTGTGTGATGCTCTTGCAAAAGGAGATTATGAAACAGTGGGTGCCCGTATGTATGAGACCCACTGGGGTATGTCAAAGGATTATGAAGTTTCATGCGAGGAACTGGACTTCCTTGCTGCATTGGCCCAGGAGTGCGGCGTGACAGGTTCACGTATCATGGGAGGCGGCTTCGGCGGCTGTACCATCAACCTCGTCAAGACAGAACTCTATGATTCGTTCATCGCTCGCGCCAAATCCGCTTTCGCAGAGAAATACGGTCATGAACCTGTCGAAATCCCCGTAGTGATCGGTGACGGTGCCCGCCGGCTTTAATCGGGTTGTATTAACTCCACATCGTTATTATTATCGTCTCGGAAAAACAAACTATGATTTCCGAGACGATTACTGAATATACGTTTGAATTTTAAAAATTAATAAAGGTTGCCATCAAATCCCCATGCCTTCAGCACTCTATCGAAATGCTTTGCACTTTCTTCCCAACCATCATTACGATATTGTGTGCTCATAAAGTCAGCACAATATGGACAAAAATTCCGTAGACCTGAATCCAGATAAGACTGAGCCTTGTATTCCCGAACTTCTTCTGACTCATCATTAAAAATACTATCAAATTTTATGTTCCAATATAGATAGTGATAGCCGGTTTTATACATTTGATTATCGGCCTCGGAACTTACGAGATTATGCCATTGATCCTTAATCTCCTCCGTTTCAATATTCATGATAACGTTATAGAGTTCTATCTCACATTCGAGGCAGCCCTTTTCTAACCCCTGTTTCCAGAGTTCTATCGCTTCCTGTTCGCGATTCTCTT
Source organism: Candidatus Cryptobacteroides sp. (assembly GCA_045644485.1). Classification (GTDB taxonomy): domain Bacteria; phylum Bacteroidota; class Bacteroidia; order Bacteroidales; family UBA932; genus Cryptobacteroides. Next base: position 1,332 of record JAZRGY010000053.1, read on the forward strand.
TTCCCCAAAGCCATCTTCCCATAAAATACTCACCCCAACCGGAAGTTCCTTCTATTGATAACTGCCAATAATGAATGGCTTTAGTGATGATGTTTCTGATAAAATACATCTGGCCTTGCCAGGCATTTGCCACAGATGCACTATATCCGCCTATCGCCCTTAACTTATCAAATTCTACTTCGGCTTTATTATACTTCTCCATTCCGATGTAGGCTCTTGCTGCACCAAGAAAGTGGCATCCTTCTGTGTAATAATGTGCTGCTTTGGTCAGATCAGGAAGTGAATTACCTTCAGATTCCGAGAAATAGCAATTACCAAGTTCTGTGCATGCTTCAAAATATACTCGTATGGCATAGTCGGGGGCATCATCTCGCCTATAGTAGATTTCCGACAGAATGACTGCCTTCTGGGCCCAGTATAGTGCATACCCCATATTACCTTTACTTCTATAGTATACGGCAAGTTCGGTCAGAAGTTCCGTTGCTTGATCATTACTGTCAATGACATGGATCAGAAGATCTTCCACTGAATTGATTGTAACTTCGTCTTCAGCGTAATACATGAAATTAAAAGTATTCAAACTATCTGCGATATCATAATCCTCGGCCATATCTTCGCAAAAAAAGTCAAAGTCCTCTATATACACCTCGAAACCGTGACTTTCAGGTGTATCATGACGTAGCCATTCCTTGATACGTTCAGAAGGGTTTTTCATACTCTTCATAATTTTCAAATTATAGATTAACGACCAATGATTATCTGACAAGGGAGGTCAGCCAGTCGGCGTCGATGCGGGCGAAGCCTTCTGCAGGGTGGATCTGCGGGTTGCGCTCGAGGATGCCGGCGCAGTCCTGATATACATTCCATCCCACATTGACTCCAAGCATCTGTCCGTTGAGGGCGTACATGAAAGTAAGGATGCGCTCATCTCCATCTCCTTCGCTGCGGTAGAAGTGGAAGTCTGATGCTAGGAATTCATCTTTCTGCTCTGCTGATACGCTCTTCTGCAACATCTCCATCTTGGTGACATACTTGCACATTTCAAGTACGACATCGTCCAGTCCGGCATCGCTGACAAGGACTTTTTCCATTAACGATCCCATATCGTTCACCCTGCGCAGGGTATAGCCTCCCATTGCCTTTGTATGCATGGTAATGGCCTGCATCTGTGTTTCCGATATCTCACCTTCAGGAATGAGCCATACCATCAGTTTTGCTGAAGGGTCATGATAGAGGGTTTCGTATCTGGCGAGATTCATCTGTCCGCAGTGAGGGCATTCCCAGAGGAAGAGAGAGCCGTCGCGGACCTTGTCCTTCAGTTCGGGGTTTTCCGATATGTTGATGCTTCTGTATACTGTAACGGTCTGCTGCTGACCGCATTTGCTGCATGGTGCAAGGGCTGATGTTGTGATAGACATGTTAGAATGATACGTTAAATGTTGGTCCTATATAGTGGCGGTTGATTCTCCAGCCGCTGGCCTGGGCAAGTTCGTTGATGCGGATACCTCCGTTATAGGAATATGTGACTCCGAAAGAGCATGGCCATCCGAAGTTGAGAATGCTGCTCAAATCCAGAATAAGTTCAGCACCAGCAGAGAAGAGTCCGTATTCTCCTGCAATGGTGTAGTCGAAATGTGGATTGACCACGAGTCTCTTGATGGAGAACATCGTTCCTCCTATGGCAAGATCGCCGATGAAGACAGGAAATGCATAGTCTGCGGTTATCTTGGTCATATGGACGTTCCGTATTGCCAGCCAACTGAGAAGTGAGGTTTCTCCTCCAAATCCGCGTGGCATGATGTTCGTCATTGCCTGTCCGAACGGAGCATCGGAAAGTTTCATCTGATGCATTGCGGTGAGTTTTATGCCATGTGTCGGGATTATTCCAGGAATATATCCGTACAGATATCCGTATCCCACAGGTGATATGTATCCGGAACTTTCCAGATATCCGGATGCTCCGATTTCCGCACCGATTCCCCATTTTGGATATACTGCCGAATTTGGTGTGGAAAGCATAGTGTAGGCCCTTAATGAGCCGCTTATGCTATGGCGGAAGGTGTTACGTCCTTCTGTACCCTGTTGGAAGGTAAAACGTCCCAGATCTTCAAGTTCTCCGTTTTCGTCCGGTGCAAAACCGTTCTGGAGTTCCAGGACTGCCATCCTGGTATTGAACATATCGTTGCTTATCCTGTAGGAAACCTTCGGAATAAGTCCTTTATTCCAGCCTCCTGAAGAGAAATTCCAAGGTATGTACATAGATATATTACCCTCGATGTAAGGCGTGTCCAGAGAGCGGTTTATCAGAGATATGCTTGCCGTCTTCTTGTCCAGGATGTAATATATCGGATTGTACTGTCTTGCAGCCCTGTCATTGAAGTCTATTTCTGCCTCTATTATAGGATACCATCCTGAATAAAGGAATCTTGCGTGGCCGGAATGTCTCCACCTGGTCCTGTCGTACGGATCCTTGTGGGCTGAATATCCGAATTCTCCCGATACATTGGACAATCTGTTCTGAAGGATGCCGGTCGCACCGAGAGATGCCGCCTGCCATGTGTAGTCGAAGGACATGTTCATTATGTTGTCCACGTTGACATATACAGGTGCCCATGAGTGGAGATTGAACATGTGCGGCAACTTCCGGTACCTTCTAGGTTCTGAGAAATTCACTTCCAGGTCTTCGACCGCTTCATCGAAGCCGTCTTCCTGTGCCAGAGCCTTTTCCTGTCCTGCAAGCGCTTCAGCAAGGGTCCATGTATGCTTCTGTTTGAAATCAACCTCCCTGTCCACAAGGTCTTCTACTGCGGTTCTGAACATTTTCATTCCCTTGAGTGTCTGGGATGAGTAGTAGAGATATCTTCCTTCGTCGTCGTATGCGAAGTCTGATGCTCCGTAGCGTGTGACGGTCTTCTGGCGGAGGATTCCCTCAGAAGGGTCGAGGTGGTAGAGTTCGTTGACACCGGTCCTGTCACAGGTCATCATGATTTCATCGCCGTAAGCGCGGAAGTCCTTTATCTTTACCGGTTGGGGGTTCAGAATGACAGACCACTCTCCGTCGGAATATTCATAGACTCCATAACCCTCTTCCGTGATACCGGTAACGAAGATCTTGTCTCCTATCCACGCTGTCTCGATCAGTTGTACGCCTTCAGGACCTTTGACTGATGATCTTCTTTCCCCGCTTACTCCGTTTATGACCGTCACCAGAGAACTTCCGTCCGTGCGGTACTCTACTGTTGCCACAAAGTTGTCCGAAGGATTGATGTCCGGATTATATAGAAGACTTTCTGTATCTGTCAGTTTCCTTTTACCCTTTGTTCCTATGTTGATGTACCTGATTCTGGAGTCGGACTCCAGAGACCATCTTTCGTCTGCTGAGGTTTCGCTCCAGTACAGCCTTTTGAGGGATCCGGATGTCTTGAGGCCGCTGGTTTCATATGCGAAGCGTGAAAGGACCTTTTCTTTGCCGTCTTTGTCTATTCTGACCAGTACAGGTGCTGTTTCATGTCCTTTCTTTATGGAATAGATAACATTGTCAAGAATCGCAGTGCCATGATAGTCAGCATACAGGCGAGGTTCTTTAGTAACCGGTTCCATCGGTATGAAAGGTGCTCTGGCCTCGGCCTCGGCCTTCCATATCCGGTTCATGGTGTCGACAACTTCCTTAAAGGCCTCATTGCGTCGCTTTCCGGTGAGCCTTTTGGTGGTGGTGTATAATGCTGCTGCATCGAACGGCTGACTGGCAGCACGGTCGTAGACTGCATTCATGAATTCCGGACAATCGTACAGATATCTGATGCCTCCTATGGTAAGATATCCGAGGGCGTAGTAGTCCGGGGCATATCTGCGCTGTGATCCGGATCTCCACTGATACCATTTGCGGAAATCTCCGTTGTCGAAGGCCACTTTGTAGTAGTTCAGGAAGTCTGCAGTACGGCCGCGTCCGGAGTTGGTCAGTGCTGTTTCCGCTATGACAGCATCTCCCTCGATAGTGGACATTCCCGGATATACGATGGATACAAGAATGTTCCACATCTCACCGAATGCCCAGCCGAAAGGCCTCTGAGCCTTTGTCATTCCGAACTGCATCTGGGTCACATGTCTTCCCTCGTGGACGGAGAGCATTGTGGACCATGGCATAGGTTCCGGTTCGTAAGGAGAAGGGATTGTGAAAAGATCCATGCGTTTAGGAGCCCATGCTACAGAGCCGTTGGCAGCATTATATGCATGCATCACCACCGGCATCCTGCCTTTGTTGAGGTAGCCTGTACTTCGCGATACAGGTATTCTGAATTTCTCCAGTTTGTATCCGTAAACTCTTGCAAGAGAGTCTGTTCCTTCCGGATAGATTATACTGAAGTTGTCTGTGTCTATCGTGTACCATTTCAATCTTCCCGGATCATCTCCTGTCACATAGAACTGTGCTCCAAGACCGGTCGGGAATATGATGATTATCAGTAAAGTCAGAAATATATGCCTTAGTACATTCATATTTGGAAATCTTAACTACAAATCTAATTATTTTATTTATTTTTGCGTGATTTTCAACCTAAGATATTTATGAGTAATCTCCTTCAGGTCTTCACTCTTATCGGCGCTCTAGGTATGTTCCTTTACGGAATGACGCTTATGAGTGAGGGTCTTCAGAAAACCGCCGGTGACAAATTGAGGTCTTTCCTTGCCTCGATGACCTCAAACAGATTCAAGAGAGTAATAACAGGTCTCGGCGTGACTGCTCTTGTGCAGTCTTCTTCCGCAACGACAATCATGGTCGTAAGTTTCGTCAATGCCGGTCTCCTTACCCTTGGCAACGCCATAGGAGTTATCATGGGAGCGAATATCGGTACGACTCTTACGGCTTGGGTTACAGCCCTTGGATTCTCTGTGGATATTTCGGTATTTTCTGTACCTCTCATGGCGCTCGGATTCATACTTCATGCGTCAAAGAAGCAGAAGAACAAGAGTATAGGCGAATTTGTAGTGGGTTTTGCTATCATGTTCCTGGGACTTTCGTTCATGAAGTCATCGGCAGGTGCCCTCCTTAGCAACAAGGATGCGATGCTTGCCTTCTTCTCGCATTTCACAGGTTTCGGATTCTGGTCTCAGATGATATTCCTTCTTGCAGGTACCATCCTTACCATTGTACTCCAGGCATCAAGTGCTACAATGGCCATAACCATGCTCCTGACCACATCCGGACTCATTGACTTCCAGTTGGCTTGTGCTATGGTCCTGGGTGAAAACATCGGAACAACAATCACTGCAAACATGGCAGCCGCTGTAGGAAACACTTCGGCGAAGAGGGCTGCGCGTGCTCATACGGTGTTCAATGTGTTCGGTGTCTTCTGGGTTCTTATAGTCTTCAGACCTTTCCTCAGACTGGTGGGTATGATAATGGAGGCTCTGGGATTTGCAAATCCTATGTCGGTAGACCTTACCGCTCCGGATGCAAGTGCGTCTCTTCTGTATGGAATATCCATGCTCCACACACTTTTCAATATAACCAATACGATGATTCTCATCTGGTTTACTCCTCAGATAGAGAAGATAGTGATGTGGATGGTGAAGGCTCCAAAGGGAGAAGAAGTGTTCAGACTCAAGTATATCTCAGGTGGCCCTCTTTCTACTGCAGAACTTTCTCTTAATGAGGCTCAGCAGGAGGTCATACACTTTGCGGAAATCTGTCGCAACGGATTCAGTTATCTGCGTCAGGCTGTGAACGAGAACAATCCGGACAAGTTCGATGAACTTAACGGCAAACTGATCAAGTACGAGGAGATAACTGACAGAATAGAGTTTGAAATAGCCTCATATCTTAACGAAGTATCGAAGAATGAGATCAGTGAAGAGGCTGCAAAGGATATAAGGGCGATGTATAAGATCGTCAAGGAGATGGAGTCTCTTGGAGATTCCGGCGAGGCAATCGGACGTATCCTGAAGAGAAAGAATGCGCACGGAAAAGTATTTGACAAGAGCATTCTTGATCGTCTCAACAAGATGATGGATCTTGTACAGAAGGGATATGATGTAATGGTTGCAAACCTTAAGAGCGAACGTCTCACCGATATTTCAAATGCGGTAAATGCGGAATACAATATTGATGAGTGCAGAAGACATCTGAGGGAAGAGCATATAGTAAACATCGAGAACAATAACTACAACTACCTTACTGGAGTTTACTATATCGATGTACTTAATGAACTCGAGAAGATCGGTGACTTCCTTATCAATATTTCAGAAGCGGCAGTCAGAAAGGATGAAGAATAGAAGTTTCATCATATTGTTTTCTTTCCTGCTTGCAACAGTAGGATGCGGACAGAAAAAGGCGGAGCAGTTTACGGCTCTGCCTTTTCCTGATATAACCCTGCCGTCGATGATACAGACGCAGCAGGATGCGGCAGACTATTATGCAGGACATTTATGGGACAATATGACGGCGATAGACAGGACTTATCCGTCTGATTCTCTACTTGTGAGCGGAGTCAGCAAGGAGGATGTGGAGCAGAAGTTTGCAAACTGGATATCAATTCTTGATCTTGTGGACCTGAAGACTTCCGTGGATGCAGTAAACAGATTATATGACAGGGCTCTTGCTTGTGAGATGAAGGATAGTGCATCCAATGTATTCGAGACGTTCGTTATGCTTGCGGACAAGTATCTGTATGACCCTAATTCTCCTTTGCGTAATGAGGAATATTATCTTCATTTTGCTTCCCGTCTGGCATCATACGAGGGGTTCAGTGATGAAGAAAGGGACCGTTATGCGCATAGGACGGAAGGCTGTAGTCTGAACCGTCTGGGAACACAGGCCGCTGATTTCCGTTTTGCCGACAGGAACGGCCGGATGTATACTCTTCACGGAATAAAGTCTCCATATACCCTTCTTTTCTTCAGCAATCCCGGTTGCGAGGCATGTATGAACATAATAAACATGCTCAAGGCGGAACCGAAGATTTCTGCTATGATTTCGGATGGTGTTCTTGCAGTATTGAACATATACATAGACGAAGACCTGCAGGCGTGGAGGGATTATATGTCTGTATATCCGGATGATTGGTATAACGGCTTTGATCCTGATTTCATCATCAGGAACGACGGTCTTTACAGCGTGCGTGCCATTCCATCTCTTTATCTTCTTGATAAAGAAAAAAGGGTCATCCTGAAGGATGCCCCTGAAAATAAAATGATGTCTTATCTTGTAGACCTGTAGGCTCTATTCGTTTTTCCAGCCTTGTGCCTTCATCGGCAGTTCCACTCCGTCTGGTGTCACGACTGCGGCGCCGACTTCCGGTTTAGCAAGATGTCCGATGATGTCGAATGTCTGGAAGTCATGACGGAATTTCTCGTGCTTTCCGATAGGAATGGTAAAAAGCATCCGGTAATCCTCTCCTCCGTTGAGGGCTGCAGATATAGGATCTATGTTCAGTTCCTTTCCAAGGTCGAATGTCTTACCGGCAAAAGGTAGTTTGTCTACATATATCTTTGCTCCAAGTCCGCTGTCACGTACAAGTCTTTTTACAGCATCGGCAAGTCCTCGTGTTACAAGATATCCGTAAGAAGGGATTATTTCAGCATCTTCCATCTGTGAGAGTGTCTGAGGATTGATCTGTGGCTTGAGATATGCTCCGACCAGGTGCCTGTAATCCTCCAGTTTCGGCTGGGCTTTTGTGTCTCCGCTTTTCTCGAATGCCTTCTTCTCTCTTTCAAGTACCTGAAAACCCATGAATGCTGCACCAAGGTTGTCAGATACGCAGATCAGATCCATGCTTTTTGCTGCTGGGCGGCGCTTTGCTGTCAGAAGAGATGTTTCTCCTGTGGCGGCAACGCTGACGGTTAGGCCGTTAGGGGAAGGAACAAGATCAAGTGAGACCTTTTTATATCCGTGTTCCTTTGCTGAGGTGATAATACCTTCCCAGATATCCTTTATATGCTTGAAATCCAGTTTTGACGAGATACCCAGACGGATGTCAAGGGTACGTGGATGCGACAATTCCACGTACAGTTCTCCTGTGACCGCTGTCACGCATTTGTATCCGAGATGCTTCAGAGGAAAATATACGAGATCGAAGTCTATTCCTTCGATGAATGTACGTGACTGCTGGGTTACATAAGCCTTGCCTGAGGTTTCAAACCAACTGCTTTCAAACGGTTTGTAAGGGGTGCCTTCGTAGAGTTTCGCTATCGCCTCGACTCTTCCGAGGTCTGAGAAAGTTTCTTCTGCCATGTTCTGAATCGTATTTCTGCAAAATTACAATAAATTAGTTAATTTTGTAAAATGAAAAGGACAGTTACGATACTTATTGCGGCAATACTCATGCAGTTTGCCTTGAATGCACAGGACCTTAAGGTCATTTCATATAACATACGCAACAGCGAGGCCAGTGATGGTACAAATTCATGGATGTATCGTTATGCAGCCAGTGCCGAGATGATCAAGGACCAGATGGCGGATGTCATCGGTATCCAGGAGGCGCTGGAAGACCAGATATATTTCATTGAGGAGAACTTCTCTGAATATAAGAGCGTAGGAAAATATACTCCTATCTTCTGGAACAAGAAGACTGTTTCCATGCAGAAATCAGGTTCTTTTGATTCTGCTGTATGGGCTCTGATGAAGGCTAAGAAATCCGGAAACAGGTTTTATGTGGTCAATATCGATCTTGGTGAGACAGAGGAAGGAGAGCGTAAGAATGTTATCCGTACAGTTGTTGAGAAGATCTCAGAAATCAATACAGATTCTCTTCCTGTCGTATTCATGGGAGGATTCTATATGCAGCAGGTTGCAGATGTCGAGGCCAAGATGAGTAATGCCCGCACCAGTGCTTCGAAGACTGACAATACAGGAACATACCACAATTGGGGAAAGACTTCCAGGATTTTTGACCATATATTCTATACCGGATTCAGCGGATGTGATGAGTATCAGACCATCACAAAGAAATATACAGACCGCAAGTTTATTTCTGACCATTTTCCTCTGATGGCATACCTGTCATTCTGATATAGAATCAATCGGACAGAAACGAGTGTCTACCCTGACTTCAGTTCGTCAGGGTAGACACTTTTGCTTTTTGTAAACTGTTGATATATAAGTATTTGGATAATATTTATGTGTCTATCCTGATTTTGGATTGTCAGGGTAGGCACATTTTAATGAAGTTTGAAAAATCTTCCTTATCTTTGTCTTCCTTAAAAAAAAGCCTATGTCATTCGTCCATCTTCATGTCCATACTCAGTATTCCATACTTGACGGCCAGGCATCTATTGCCAGTCTTTTCGAGCGTGCGAAAGAACTCGGAATGCCTGCTCTTGCCATAACCGACCATGGAAACATGTATGGAGTCAAGGAATTCCTGAAGGTGGCGAAGAAGTTTCCGGAAGTAAAGCCTATCATAGGATGCGAGGTATATGTCACAAGGCATTATGACCATAAACTCAAGGATAAGGACCATAGAAGTTACTTCCACCTGATTCTTCTTGCAAAGAACTACGAGGGTTATAAGAATCTGATGAAGATTGTGTCTACCGGACATATCGAGGGAAAGTATTACGATAAGCCAAGGGTTTCGCATGAAATAGTCGAGAAGTATTCAGATGGTCTTGTGTGCTGTTCGGCTTGTATAGCAGGAGAAATACCGAGAGCGATCATTGCCGGAGACATGAAGGGTGCGGAAGAAGCAATAATGTGGCATAAGAGTGTGTTCGGTGATGATTATTATCTCGAAGTCCAGCAACATAAGACAGACATTCCGGGCCAATCTCAGGAAGTATACGAAAGGCAGATGGTTGCAAACGAGGGTATCTTTGAACTTGCGGAAAAGACAGGTACAAAGGTGGTTGCTACCAATGACGTCCATTTTACGCGTAAGGAGGACGGCCCGGCTCATGACCGTCTTATCTGCCTTACAACGAACGTATATGTCGACGATCCGAACAGGATGAGATATACCCAGCAGGAGTACCTCAAGAGTGAGGAGGAAATGCTGGATATGTTCTACAAGCATCCAGAAACCCTGAGCAATACTCTGGAAGTTGCGGAAAAGATCGAGTCATACAAGATTGACAAGGATCCTATCCTTCCTAAATTTGATCTTCCGGAGGATTTCATGGCCGAGATAGGATGTTATCTTGATAAATATAAGCATATAATAGACGAAGGACGCTGCGACAAGAATGGAAACGAGAGAGGTGAGGAGTTCTGCAATTCCGTGGCATTCCTATGCAATCTTACATATAGGGGTGCGCAGGAAAGATATGGAGATGTCCTGACTGACGAGCAGGCGGAACGAATAGAGTTCGAGTTGAAGACCATCTGCAAGATGGGATTCCCGGATTACTTCCTTATCGTGCAGGACTTCATCGCTGCTGCGCGACGTGAAGGGATTTCTGTAGGACCCGGACGAGGATCTGCAGCAGGATCTGCTGTTGCATACTGCTTGAAGATCACCAATATAGACCCGATCAAGTATGACCTTCTCTTTGAGCGATTCCTTAATCCTGACCGAATCAACATGCCAGATGTCGATATCGATTTTGACGATGACGGACGTTACCGTGTATTCCAGTACATTGAGGAGAAATATGGTAAGGAGCAGATTTCGCATGTGATAACATACGGAACCATGGCAGCAAAATCGGCGATCAAGGACGTTGCGCGAGTAAGCCGTATGCCGATAGATGAGTCCAACAGACTTACCAAACTTGTCCCTGACAGACCGTTTGAAGCGACAGTAACTGATGAAGAAGGAAAGAAGGTCACCAAGGAATTCAAGCCGAAACTTGGCAACTGTCTGAAATATGGTGACCTCAAGACCGAACTTGAAAACGGAACAGAGCAGACCAAAGAAGTGCTCCAGTATGCGGGAAAACTGGAAGGATGCATTCGTCAGACAGGCGTGCATGCCTGTGCGATGATCATCGGTAGAGGCAATCTCACGGAATATATTCCGATTTCCATTGCAAACGACAAACTTACCGGCGAAGAGGTATGGGTTTCCCAGTATGACGGCCACTATATAGAGGAAGTCGGAATGTTGAAGATGGACTTCCTTGGACTGAGGACGCTTTCTATCATAAAGGAATGTCAGGCCAATATCAAGAAACGTTGGGGAGTGGAATTCGACATAGAGAAGATTCCTATTGACGATAAACTTACATATGAACTCTATAGCCGTGGTGATACCACGAGTGTATTCCAGTTCGAAAGTCCGGGAATGAAGGAATGGCTGATCAAACTCCAGCCTACCAGATTTGAGGACCTTATCGCCATGAATGCCCTTTATCGCCCGGGTCCGATGGACTATATTCCGGACTTCGTTGAGCGTAAGCAGGGACGCCAGCCCATCGTATATGATCTTCCTGAGATGGAGGGAACCTTGCAGGATACATACGGAATCACTGTCTATCAGGAGCAGGTCATGCTTCTGTCCCGTAAACTTGCGGATTTTACAAGAGGTCAGGCAGATACCCTCCGTAAGGCCATGGGTAAGAAGATCATCGACCTTCTGAACTCTCTTAAAGGCCTTTTCCTTGAAGGTGGACAGAAGAACGGTCATCCTAAGGAGGTTCTGGAAAAGATTTGGGCAGACTGGGAGAAATTTGCCGCTTATGCCTTCAACAAGTCCCATGCTACATGTTATGCGTGGGTGAGTTATCAGACGGGATGGCTTAAGGCTCATTATCCTGCTGAGTTCCAGGCAGCCAACCTGACAAAGAATCTCTCCAATATGGATGAGATCAAGAAAATCATGGATGACTGCAAGAAGAACGGAATCAAGGTTCTGAATCCGGATATCAACGAGTCGGATTCCAAGTTTACCGTGAACAAGAACGGAGAAATACGTTTCGGTCTTGGAGGAATCAAGGGCTTTGGAGACAATATTGTGCGTGCCATCCTTGCAGAAAGGGAGGAAAACGGACTTTTTGCCGATATATATGACTTCGTGGAAAGGATGTCCGGGGTAGTCAACAGAAAGGCTTTTGAGTCACTTCTCCATGCGGGAGCATTCGACAGTTTCGGTATCTGCCGCAAGCAGTTTGTGCTTCCTGGACGAAATGGAGATATCTTCATGGATACCCTTCTGAGATATGGTGAACTTTATAAGAAGGACAGCATGGAAAGCAGTGTGTCCCTTTTTGGAGAGGTTGAGGAAATGAAGCCGGAAAGGCCGGAGATACCGTCAATGGTCGGAGAGGAAGACATTCTGGAGAAACTTCAGTATGAGAAGGAATTGGTCGGAATGTACCTGTCTGCCCATCCTCTGGATACATATCAGTTTGAACTTGAGAGTTTCACTACCTGTCAGTTGGGCGATATAAATAATCTTGTGTCTGAGTGTGAGATGAAGAAGACCAAGATGAAGGTCTCTGTGGCGGGATTCATAACCAAGGCAGAGCATATAAACGGCCAGAGCGGACGTCCCTGGTCCAGGACCATGATAGAGGATTTCGGAGGAAGTTATGAACTCAAACTCTATGGAAAGGACCATGAAGCATTCATGAGTTATATGGTCCAGAACAACACTATTTTCCTTGAAGGTGAGATCGATGAGAAGTATTATGTAAAACCGGAAGACAGGGCTCAGGGAAAGACTTCTCCATATGGTTTCAAGGTGAAGAAGGTCATGCTTCTGGGAAATGTTACAGATACATACCTGAAAGGTTTTGCCATCAATATCACGACTCCTATGCTGACTCCGGAATTCCGCGACAGACTGGTTTCTCTCATAAAGAAGAATAAAGGAAATGTGCCTCTGAGCATGTTCCTTTATGATCCGGAAAAGAAGTGGAACATCGAGTTCCTCTCACGTAAGTTCCGCGTTGCAGTGACGGCATCTTTAATTGAGGAACTGGATAAGATGCACGTGAGATATTCTGTGTTGAAGAAATAGTTTTTCGTTTCTCATAAAAAAATAAGAGCGACCCGTCAAGGTCGCTCTTATTGTGTATGGTGTGAAGATTAGTTCTTTGCCTTCTTCTCTGCTTTCTTTGTTACATCGAACATGATAGGTGTTGCGATGAAGATTGAAGCATATGTACCGATCACGATACCGAGGATGAGGGCTACAGCAAGACCTCTGATCACCTCACCACCGAAAATTGCAATCGCGAGCATAGTCACGAGAGTAGTGAGTGAAGTATTCATTGTACGAGAGAGTGTGCTGTTGAGGGCCTCGTTCACGTTCTGGCGGAAATCTGCCTTTGGATGAAGTTCCTTGTACTCACGGATACGGTCGAAGATAACCACTGTATCGTTGATTGCGTAACCGATGATGGTAAGGATTGCAGCGATGAATGTCTGGTCGATATCAAGGCTGAAAGGAAGGATTCCTGAGAAGAGTGAGAAGAAGCCGATTACGATGAGTGCTGTGTGTGCAAGACCAGTCACACCACCGAGACCCCAAGTCCATCCCTTGAATCGTACTGCAATGTAAGCGAAGATCACGAAGAGGGCGATCATCACAGCGATGATTGCGTTTCTTGTGATGTCGTTTGCGATTGTAGGACCTACCTTGTCTGAACTGATGATACCGTTAGGGTTATCAAGAGTAGAAGTAAACTCAGCGAAAGTAAGTTCAGTTGCAAAGAATCCCTTGAGAGAGTTGAAGAGTTTTGCCTCAACCTCAGCATCAGCCTCTGTAGACTCGTTCTCAACAAGGTACTGGGTTGTGATCTTCATCTGGCTCTCACCACCGAACTGCTTAACCTCAACTGCGCCGTCGAACTCAGCGATTGCTGCCGCACGTACTGCCTCTGCAGTCACAGGCTGGTCGAATCTTACTACATATGTACGTCCACCGGTGAAGTCAACACCATATGTGAAGCCCTTAGTGAAGATTGAAACAATAGAGATGAGGATAAGCGCACCAGAAACGATGTAAGCGATCTTCTTCTTTCCGAGGAAGTCAACTTTTGTATTCTGGAGGAAGTTTCTTGTAAGTTTATTGTCAAATGAAATATTCTTACCCTTCTCAACTCTGTCGTCGAAGATGATTCTAGTGATGAATACAGATGTGAGGCCAGAAGTAATGATACCGATGATGAGGGTAGTTGCGAATCCCTGTACAGGACCTGAACCGAATGCGAAGAGTACGAGACCTGTGAGGAATGTTGTGAACTGTCCGTCGATGATAGCCGAATAAGCGTTCTTGTAACCGTCAGCGATAGCCTTGCTCAGACCCTTGCCTGCACGGAGTTCCTCCTTGACGCGCTCGTAGATGATCACGTTTGCATCCACAGCCATACCGAGGGTCAGTACGAGACCGGCGATACCAGGGAGAGTGAGGACTGCTCCGAATGAAACGAGTGTTCCGAAGAGAAGCACAACGTTGCACAGAAGAGCGATGTCAGCAACGAGACCTGCACCCTGGTAGAAGAATACCATATAAAGGAGTACAAGTACGAATGCGATGATGAACGAGATGAGACCGGCATTGATAGACTCTGCACCGAGTGATGGTCCCACAACCTGCTCCTGAATGATTGTAGCAGGCGCAGGGAGTTTACCTGACTTGAGTACGTTTGAAAGGTCTTCAGCCTCCTCAAGAGTGAAGTTTCCTGAAATCTCAGAACTTCCTCCTGTGATCTCGCTGTTTACTGTAGGGTATGAGTAAACCATACCGTCGAGTACGATAGCGATCTGCTTGCCGATGTTGTCCTTTGTCATTCTTGCCCATACGTTAGCGCCTTCTGCATTCATTGACATTGAAACTGAAGGGCTTCCGCCTGTGTTGCCATATGCTACGCGTGCGTCAGTCACTGAACCTCCGTCGAGAGGTGCCTTGCCGTCACGTGAAGAAGCCTTGATGGCCACGAGTTCGAAAATGTTCTGGTTAGGGTCCATTGCTGAAGCCTTCACAGTCCACATTGGCTTGAATTCAGGTGGGAAGAGTTGCTTTACCTGCGGCATTGCGAGATACTTGTTCACAGTTGCTGTGTCAGCGTAGTGTGCATAACCGATGCATGCATATCCTCTTGCGCCTGAAGGCTGAAGTACAGAGAAGAGTGGGTTCTGCTTTCTGTAAGCATCTTCAGCGGCTGCGTCGTTCTCTGCCTGCTTGAGTTCCTCTGCAAGAAGGTCTTCGCCTTCTGCTGCAGTCTCAGCCTCTGCTACAACGTCATCTGCGCCTGTGAGGAGGGTTGCAAGAGTTGCATTAGCCTCAGCAAGGTAAGCCTCGATCTCTGCGTTGTCATATGTAGCCCAGAACTCGAGTGATGCTGTTCCCTGGAGGAGTTTTCTTACACGCTCAGGCTCTTTTACACCTGGGAGTTCCACGAGGATACGTCCGCTGTTTCCGAGTTTCTGGATGTTTGGCTGAGTCACACCGAAACGGTCGATACGGTTTCTGAGGACGTTGAAAGAGTTTGAGATTGCGCTCTCAGACTCGCCTCTGATAACCTCGATGACCTCTGCGTTTGTAGACTCCGGTCCGATCTTGTCTCTCATCTCATATGTACCGAAGATCTGTGCAAGAGGCATTCCGTTTGATGTCTCTTCCCAAGCCTCAGCAATAAGGGTGATGAAGTCCTGACGTGAGTTTACGCTGCGCTCCTGAGCAAGTGCGAGAGCGTTTGTGAATTCAGGTGCCTCATTTCCGCCTGCAAGAGCCTTCACGAGGTCCTTGAGTTGTACCTGAAGCATTACGTTCATACCTCCCTTAAGGTCGAGACCAAGGTTGATAGCCTTAGACTTCACGTCCTTGTAAGTGTATCCGAAATAGATCTTCTCTGATGAGATAGAATCGATGTACCTTCTGTTCTCGTCTTTCTTGATGGAGTCGAGGTAGAAGGCTCTGTCGCCTTCGGCAATCTTGCCGAACGCTGCTGTCTGCATTGCAGCCTCTGCCTTTGCCTCTGCATATCTCTCAGCCTTCTTCTCCTGTCTGTTTGTCACAAGAGTGAAAGAAAGTTGCCAGAGAGAAGCGAGCATAAGGAGGATCGCTACAAATCTGATTGCACCTTTACTTTGCATAATAAATTATTGTTTTAATGATATTTATTGTCTTGTTTCTGCGGTCTTGTATGTAACTATGCATACCGACTGCAAAATAGGGCACAAATTTACGACTTTTTTCTTATAAATGAAGAAACTACCTCTTTTTATCGTCTTTTTATGTAATTATTTCATATTTTTGTAAGATGAAAATGAGACAGACACGTAACATATTTATATTTTTAGCATTTATTCTTTCATCCATATGCCTCAATGCCCAGTCGGAAAAGGCGTTGGAAGAGATGCGTCGTGGAGACTCCCTGAGGGAGAAATACAGATTTGAAGAAGCATCGGCTGCTTATATGTCTGCTGCGGAGATGCTTGCGGATTCTTTGCTGACTTCTGAAGATTCTCTTCTGAAACTTGATATAAGCGACCGTCTGATTATGGCGGAAAACGGTTTGAGCATGATGGATTTCGTCTATGTTCCCGATGTAATTGCCAGACATAGGTTTTCTGTCGATGATTTCTTTCTGTATTATCCGGTGGCTGATGGTTCGTGGCGACCTGTTCCATGTCAGTTGGATAGTGTTGCTCATGAATATTCGAAGGCTGTGTTTTTTCAAGACGGGCAAGATGTTGTGTATTGGTCAGCAGTTGACAAGGAAGGTATAAGGAATATTTTCAAGTCTGAATATCAGGATACCGTGTGGTCCGTGCCGTCCCTTCTTAATGAGCACATGACTTCCGCTTCGGATGAGATCTATCCTATGCTTTCTGCAGATGGTTCAAAGATGTATTTCTCTTCTGCCGGTCTTTATGGTGTGGGTGGCTATGATATTTATGTTTCAGAAAAGGATCCGGAAACAGGGGACTGGTCTGTTCCTGTCAATATGGGATTCCCTTATTCTTCCCCTGCAGATGATTTTCTGTTCATAAATACAGATGATGGAAAACATACGGTATTTGCATCAAACAGAGGATGTTCGAAGGATAGTGTCTGGGTGTATGTTCTGAAATATGACACAATGCCTGTGAGAAGACCTATGACAGATCCGGAAGAACTGATGGCGATGGCGGATCTTGTGCCTGGCCCTATCCGTACTGAAGAAAAGAATGAAGAAGTGAAGGCGGATATCCCGGAGAATGTGGATACACGCAGATATATGCAGAAGATGTCAGAAGTAAGGATTCTGCGTGACTCGATCGACAGATTGGGACTTGAAGTAGAGGATGCCCGTATAAGAAACGACGAGGAGACTGTTCTTGACGGTGAGTTTGCTCTGATTTCGCTTCGAGATTCTCTTTCCCGTGCTTCCGCCATGCTTCAGCAGATAGAGATGGAATTCCTTTTCAGTGGAGTTGTAATAGATCCTGACAAACTTCTTGCAGAGGCCGACAAGGAAATGACGGGTCATACTGCGGATTATGTCTTTACAAGAAACAGTTTCGGCAAGCCTCTGGCTCTGAAGATGCTCTCTCCTGAGCCGGAATTTGACTATTCATTCAAGATTATG
>JAZRGY010000054.1:0-7827 GCA_045644485.1 Candidatus Cryptobacteroides sp.
TAATTTCATGTAAAATCGTTATCAGATAAATAGCCAAAATTTATCACAAATCGCCAAAAAGTCGCCAAAATAAAAGAAGAAGAGTTGTTAACTCTATGATTTACATATCGTTAGCAACTCTTCTAAGTGCGGGCGAAGGGAATCGAACCCATACGCCTCTCGGCACCAGATCCTAAGTCTGGCTTGTCTACCAATTTCAACACGCCCGCAACAGTATTTTCAACTTTCCATTAGGAAAGGACTGCAAATGTACAACTTTTTATCGGATTTACAAATTTAGCCTATAAGATATTTGCTTTTAGGTATAAATGCCATCAGTCGGCAGAATATAGCACAAAGCACGTATGTGATAATGGCTGACAGTAACATCACCAAAGGAGTAGAATCTGTCCATCCGCTTACCATAGCAAACACAGGGCCAAGAATAACCATGTGCATAAGATACATTCCATAACTGAGTCTGGATATCGGCAGGATCAATCTTCTGTAGACCCATCCGTCACATACAATCTTGCGGATTACAAGGAAATATGCAACAGTCTGAAGCATTACTCCTATAGTACAGAAACCACGGCGGGCTTCCATTTCAAACGCAGCCGCATAAGTAGAAGACACCGGATAACCGCCTGCGTTCGGAATCATATTCCAGAATCCTCCTGCTGCCACCACATATCCCAGAATCCAGAATGGTATCGCAAAAGCCAGAGTCTTCTTCCATGAAGCCTCACCGGCATGAGTTCTCATATAGTGTCCCAGAACCACATAACCTATGAATCCGCTTACATAATAGAATGTACCGAATGTATTCCACTGACATTCTCCCCAAAGAAACGAACTGCCAGTCACCGACATTGCAAGAGGCTGAAGCAAAGGGAGCGCAGTCGTAATCGTCCAAATCCACAAAAACAACTTTTCATCCTTTTTGGAAATCTTCTCAAGCCAAGGAGAAATCATAGGCATCAGCAGGTATACTCCTAACAGCATGTAAACGAACCACATATGTCCGCTGGATGTCATCACGAAATTGAATAGAAGGGACTTGAGATTTCCGGCAATATCCACTGTTCCTCCAGATCCTGGCATCGGAACGACAGCATATAGAACTGACCACACAAAGAAAGGGATAAACACTCTAACAAACCTTTTCTTAAAGAATGTCCCGACATCAGTCCTGAGAGGCACAAGAAGATAACTGGATGCCATTACAAACAAAGGTACAGCAGCCCTCATAGGTGTATTGAGCATAGTAACCCAAAATGCATCTGACTGAGAAGCAATGTATAGACCTTCAGGACCTCCATAGTAAAAAGGCTCGATGCAATGTACCAGTATGACCATAAAGCATGCAATCGCCCTTAGCCAATCTAAAAATACGATTCGTGACTCCTTACTCATAGATATTTGAAAAAAGAATTGTACAAAAAAAAAGCCCGATTCTTTTGAATCGGACTCTTGGTAGCGGGAGGAGGACTCGAACCTCCGGCCTCCGGGTTATGAGCCCGACGAGCTACCAACTGCTCTATCCCGCGATATTGGACTGCAAATATACGGACATTTTTTGAAACTGCAAATTTTATTTCAAAAAAGATTTCTCGACTCACTCCGTTCGCTCGAAATGACAAATCATGCAGACGATCGCTCGTAATCGGATTGCCGCTTGAGCGACAGCGAAAGAAATGACATTTATGAAATAAAGTCTAGAATAGATGCCACATCGTCCTTCAGGAAGGACTTCTGCTCGCCTGTCGAAAGGTTCTTGATGTTCACAACGCCTTCAGCAATCTCATTTCCTCCTACAATAGACAGGAACGGTATTGCCTTCTTATCCGCATAGTCAAACTGCTTCTTGAGTTTTGTCTGCTCAGGATAGATTTCGCATGGAACGCCAGCCTCACGAAGAGTCTTGACAACAGGTATGAGATATTTCAATTCTTCCCCACCCATGTTTGCAAACAGAACCTTTGTTGTGGATGTAACCTCAGAAGGGAATTTATCAAGTCCCTTGAGCACATCATAGATTCGGTCAGCACCGAAGGATATTCCCACTCCCGACATGTTCGGGAGGCCGAAGATACCGGTAAGGTTGTCATAACGTCCACCTCCGCAGATGCTGCCGATCGCAAAATCCTTTGCCTTGACTTCGAAAATTGCTCCTGTATAATAGTTGAGGCCACGGGCAAGAGAGAGATCTATCTCCACTTCATGACGGATTCCTGCCGCATCAATGAAGCCAAAGAGTTCTTCAAGTTCGTCGAGTCCTTTAAGACCTGTTTCAGAAACGAGGCCCGAAGCGGATTTTCCGTTCATAAGATCTCTCATTACAGAAATCTTCTCGGCAGTCGTTCCCGAAAGGGTAAGCACTGGACGAATCACTTCGATTGCCTCCGGAGTAAGTCCCTTCTCCGCCATTTCTGCTTCAACAGCCTCGAGACCGATCTTGTCGATTTTGTCTATGGCAACGGTGATATCAACCACCTTGTCCGGGAAACCACAGATCTCTGCCATACCGGTAAGGACCTTACGGTTGTTTATCTTGATGCAGACATTGACATCAAAAAGGGTAAAAACCCTGTCCACAATCTGTACAAGTTCCAGTTCATTAAGTTGTGAAGTCGAGCCTATGACATCCACATCACACTGGTAGAACTCTCTATAGCGTCCCTTCTGAGGACGATCAGCACGCCACACCGGCTGGATCTGGAACCTCTTGAAAGGGAAAGTTATATCGTTCTGATGCTGAACGACAAAACGAGCAAAAGGCACTGTAAGGTCATAACGAAGTCCCTTCTCGCACACCTTGAGAGAAAGAGCCTTGCTGTTATATCCGTCTTCAGTACCTTCGACACGATACTCGTCATAGTTTATCTTTGAGAAAGCATCTCCGGAATTAAGGATACGGAAAAGGAGTTTGTCTCCCTCCTCACCATACTTACCAAGAAGAGTGCTCAGATTCTCCATCGAAGGGGTCTCGATAGGAGCATACCCGTATGTCTTGAAGACAGAACGGATGGTATCAAATATATAGTTGCGTCCTGCCATCTCTGCAGGTCCGAAATCTCTTGTTCCCTTTGGAATCGACGGTTTCTGTGCCATTTGTCAAAATATTTTCATTTGCATCATGCAAAGATAATAATAAAATCTGTACCCCATGGATTAGAGAAACATTTCCACCATAAGATTATTCTTCCGGAGCGAACATAGGATCCCATGCAGGAAGAAGTACCGGATCCTGATCAAGCATCTTGAGAATATCTTCCGGAACGTATTTCTTCTCAACGACAAGACGGAACATATATTCATCGAACCACTCATCCGTCATTATGAGGCATCCCTGATATCCTGAAGCAGGTCCCCAACTGTTCTCCACCATCCACTTCACAGGCTTGCCGGTATCCCCGCACACATCGACAGCGATCAGAGTCATGGCATGGGACGAACCGCTTGCATGAGTCTGCACTCTCTCCTTCTTATCCATACCGAAGGTCACACCCATCAGAGACTCATAATCAAAGTTGGCCAGATCAAGCACGCCCTTCTTTCTGTCAAGAAACTTAGCGACATCACAAGAAAAATACATTGCAGTATTATCCTTTATGGAAGCAATGGCCATTTCCTTTATACGATCGACAGGAAGATTGACATACAGCCAGTTATGTCCATCATAGACATGCCTGTCATAGTCGATCTCATATACCTTTCCGTACTCGCGGCATGGATCGTTCATCACCATCACATAATTATTCTCAAGGTCTTCGCCGATGAACTCATTGTAGAAAGATTTCGGAGTGTAGGTCTTACCTTTCCACTCAAATTCCTTGACAGGCTCTCCGAGACAGAGAACAAGCATACGATATATTTCCGACAATTGCCCGACCTTCATCTTCTGGAGTTTCTTCGCCGAAGCACCTTCAGCCCCCGCCTCACGCAGTTCCAGACCGTATTCGCGAAGTTTCAGTTTGAGAAGAGTCGCCATATTCGAAGTATTGTTTGACTGATAGGTCTCAGGCATTGAATCAGACGGAACCAATCCATACTTGACAATAAGATTTGACACTCCTGTAAACTGACCTCCGTCACTGAGAGGATTGGTGAAGAGCCAATCCACCTTCCTGTCATCGAAAGGAAGGTCCTTTGTATCTATGATACCCTGGAGAAAAAGATTCGCCTTCTCCAACTGGTCATAAAAGAAAAGGTAGTTCTGAGAAAACTCCATCCCCGGAAGGTCGTACTTATCAATCATCTTGGCTCTCAACACATTGAGTCCTGTAAAAAGCCAGCAACGTCCGGACGACTGCTGATCGGTTATACCCTTGGTCTTCACCCTGTCAGAGAAATGGGTATCAATCATTGCAGCATTGTCGGCATTAATAGCCAATGTCGCAATGGATGTTCCAGCAAGAGCATTCCTGATGGCCTTGTCATCAGCATCTCCTGCATATCCCTTGCTGATCTCAGCAAGCATCTCCGCAGAAATTCCACCATCCGGAGAACCTGCAGTCTGCTGTGCATATGTACCACCTGCAAAAAAAGCGGCCATAGCCGCGGTCAGAATTATTCTTTTCATAGTAAAAAAAATGTTGCCACTGGTTTAGTGGCAACAAATTTAACAATCTTTTTCTTACCAGTCAAGATTCCCGGAAGTGACAGTTCCGTTCTCAGAAACATGCACATATACAGTCCTGCCATCAACTCTGACCTTGAATCTATAGTAATTTCCCTGCGGTGTCTGGACATATTCTATATCATCTCCGTCCACATTACCTGTCCCATATTCCGACGCCTTAAGAAAATCCTTGACGGCCTGCGGTATGTTCATCAGAAACACATCCGTCTCTGTCTTCATCCATTCTCCACTTCTATCGAACCACGCCTCGTGTCCCAGTCTGCCAGAAGCCGTTCCCGTCTCAAAAGACACTTTCCAATATCCTCCTTCAGATTCCCACTCCACATCTCTCGCATCAGGATACATCCTGTCAAACTCATTGCGGATATCTTTCGCAGGGCGTCCGTCCTCATACTTCTCGCACGATGTTGAAATCATGCCCAATATGGCCATCGCCAGTAAAACTATCCGTTTCATGATACTTCTACCGATAAGAATCAGTCATCAAATCTTGAAATCTTGAACTTGCGGTTGAAGTTAAGTTCCATACGGTTAGAAAGTTTCACCTCGTATCCGAATCTTCCGACCTCATATTCAACCACAGTCGCATCAGGAACATAAATCTTCACATAATCCATGATCTGTACAGGAACCACTGAAGCAGGAACTCCTCCTCTAGCCTCTATCTTCTCCAGACTACCATCATGGTTGAAACGAACCTTGATACCTGAAGCAAGGACCACACTGTAATCTGGTCTTATAAAATCGTCATCCACCATTGCGTATGACACCTTTTCGTCTGGATATGTATCCTGGATAAATTTCTGAGCCGCAACAGGAAGTTGAGCAAAAGTAACCGGGATGTCATCTGCCTTAGCAAGCGAAACTGCAGAAAGTGAAATAGCGA
The DNA here is from genome assembly GCA_045644485.1 of Candidatus Cryptobacteroides sp. Taxonomy (GTDB): domain Bacteria; phylum Bacteroidota; class Bacteroidia; order Bacteroidales; family UBA932; genus Cryptobacteroides. The sequence goes on from JAZRGY010000054.1 coordinate 5,511, forward strand.
GGATTGCAAAAATCTTTTTCATAATTGTATCTTTAAAAAATTTAACATCATTCATTCCGTTGTTGTTCCGGATTTTTTACAATGCAAAGTTCAGACACAATTCTGAAAAGAAACTGAAATACAGAAAATTCTTGAAATTATTTTTTACTTTTTCAAATTTACGGTAAAAATATGCCGTCCCTTGTCAAAAGAATAAGTTATGAGCAGCCCGCTTCTGGCGCATACCGAGTATGCAAGAGCAAGACCTAGACCAGTAGACCCTTCTTTCCTACCCGATGGCTGATAAAAGCGGCGAAATATTCTAGCATCATCCAAAGGGCCATCACCAGGATTGCTTACAGAAAAGAAACCTTCTCCCACAACCACTTCAATAACGCTTCCATGAGGAGAGTGGACATAGGCATTCTTGATGAGATTACCGACAAGCACTGATGCCATCTGTTCATTCATGACCGCCTTGAAGGTCCCGGTACTTCTGAACGATGACGAGAGACCTTTATAAGACCATAAGTCATCATTATCTCTTAATACTTCTTCAATAAGAAATAACAGATTTACTTCGACAACATCCGGGAACTGTCCGTTTTCGATCTTGGTCAAAAGAAGAAGAGTCCGGTTAAGACGGATAAGATGTTGAAGACTTCTATGAAGTTTTACCAGTTCTCCTGCAATCTCCTCAGTCAGGTCCTGACGGTCCAGCAACATTTCAAGTCTGTTGCTACAGACAGCCAGAGGGGTCTGGAGTTCGTGGGAGACATTTCCGACAAACATCTTTCGTTCTTCATACTGATGTTCAAATCGGTCCACTGCTCTTTGGGCAACAGAAGCCAGTTTACGAAATTCCAGAATATCCGTTTCCGAAGGCACTTGAGAATATTTTTCTCCCGGTACATAATCATCCATCCATTTCAGGAGGGCATCAAGAGGTCGCAGGTTGTTGCTGAAGACCCGGACACCTATGGCGAGCAGCGCAACCAGCAGAACAAAAAACAGGATTATCGTCCACCAAAGCACATGTCCTACAAGAACATCCTGCTCAAAAGTAGGTAATGATACAATTATCTCGTAATAGTGACCCTCGCTGTCCATAAAGACCTGACTTCGCACACGTGAACTGGCAAAATCCTCCTGACTTCTGAGATATGCCTCCGCCTCATCATGTACTGCAACAGGATTTTCTGCAGCATATTCCGCAGACACTTCTCTTATATAATATGTATTGTAGGCACCGTTGAACCTCTCCGGCATTTCACGTCCGGAAAGTTTTCGCATGATGATATCTTCCGCATAGTCCTTCAGGATAAGGTCGGTATCCGCATGTATTTTCCTTGTCATGGTGCTATACGACAACCATCCCCAAAGGCCCAGAGTAATGACCAATGGTATAAGAAAGGAAAGCATTATCTTATATACCAGCCTCATATATCTTAAGGAACGATAAGTTTATAACCGAAACCATAGACAGAACGGATTTCGATATCCGCGCCCGCATCTGAAAGTTTACGTCGAAGATTCTTCATCTGCGCATAGACAAACTGAAAATCATCGGACTGGTCGATATGATCGCCCCAGACAGACTCCGCAAGGACTGACTTATCTACAAGATGTCCCGGGCGCATCAGGAAATACTTCAATATATCAAATTCCTTCTTCAGAAGAGAGATTTCCTTTCCGTTTATGACTAGCCTGTTGGTTACATCTTCCAAAGACACATTTCCGGCAGTCCACACCATATCCCCAGAATTGCGGCTTCTGCGCGCCACACTGCGGATACGGGCAATGAGTTCCACCATATGAAACGGTTTTGCAAGATAGTCATCCGCACCTAGTTCAAGGCCCTTGACCTTGTCATCGATGGAATCCCTGGCAGAAATTATTATAACATCAGCCCTGTTCCCATTTTTCTTCATCTGTTCCAGGAGATCAAGACCGCTTCCTCCCGGCAGATTGATATCCAGAAGAACACAGTCATAACTGTATGCTCCCAGTTTCTCCATGGCAGAATCAAAGTCCATGGCACTTTCTGCAACATAACCTTCCTGCCTCAAGGCTTTCACCATGAGTTCCTGAAGAGAGAGTTCGTCCTCTATTATAAGTATCTTCATAATTCCAGTCTTTTCGGTCAAGCAACAATTTTCAAATATAATGTTTTTCTGACAATTTCTTTAGAAAACAAACGAAACTTTTTATACCTTTGGGGTTCAACTTTTCTGAATCGTCAGACCATGAAAGACAGATTATTCCTGATAGACGGACACGCTCTTGTATTCAAGATGTACTATGCTTTTCTCAGGCATCCCATGATAAACTCAAAGGG
>JAZRGY010000055.1:0-12320 GCA_045644485.1 Candidatus Cryptobacteroides sp.
CATATTCAGAAGGATGGCCATATTGCTGAAGATGATATTCATACTGAGGATGTCCCTGCATATACATTCCCCTAGAGTACCAGTCTCCGTATTCTGCTGCAGACTGGGGATCCCAGTGCGACCATGCCCCGAATTTGGCATTTCTCCACCACTGTGGCACATTGTACAATCTGCTCAATGTATCCCAGTCCTCGGTATATTTACCCTGTTCACTCTTGAATTCAGGCAGATTCCATATATCATTATCCTGACCAGGATATATAGTAAGAATAACAAACAATAAAGATAGAATCATACAATATAAGTTAAGGTATTGATCATCTACAAATATAATAAAAAATCACCGGCATGTACGCAAGTACATGCCGGTGAAGAATATTATTTAAGTTATTCTTACTTCTTGAAAAGCATTGGAGCCATTTCGAGGAGTGAACGACGCCATGTCTGGAACTCGTGGCCTGTACCTGGAGACACATAACCCTTAGCGTTGTATCCAGCAGCCTTGAGAGCATCAGCAGCCTTCATGATCTGGTCTGGACCTTCCTTGCTACCACATGAGAGGAAAATACCGTAAACGTCAGTCTTGATATCCTCTGGAGAATATGTACCACCTGAAAGGAGACCATAATAACCGAATACCTCAGGACGAGCAAGAGTAATGTTTCTTGTCTCCATACCACCCATTGAAAGACCTGCCATAGCGCGAGATTCTTTCTTAGCGATAGTCTTGAAGTTAGAATCGATATAAGGTACAAGTTCGTCAACAAGAACAGTTTCGAAATCCTTGAAGTTGAATCCACCGAGACCACCGAACTTAACCTCGTTAGTCATACCGTAAGTCATCACGATGATGAAAGGAGTGCACTTGCCTTCAGCGATCATGTTGTCCATGATGAGGTTAGCATGTCCCTGATTGTGCCATGCAGTCTCGTCCTCACCCCAACCATGCTGGAGATAAAGTACTGGGAACTTCTTCTTTCCGTCGTACTGTGGAGGGAGATATACGAATGCACGCTTAGTGCTGTTTGTGCTAGGTGAAGGGAAGAGAACCTGAACAACCTGTCCGTGAGGAACGTTCTTCACCTGATAGAAATCCTGATCGTGTGCAGGGATCTCGATACCGCTCTCCCAACGAACTGAACCATAGTAGTTCTTTGCACCTGGATCGTTAACTACACCACCGTCGATAGTAAGGTGATAGTAGTGGAATCCCTCATCCATAGGACCGTCGGTAGTTCCCCACCATACGCCGTTCTCATCCTTGTGGAGGACTGTACCGCCCTGTCCACCAAGACCGAGGCTTACGATTACAGACTGAGCCTGTGGAGCCTCTACGCGGAAACGTGCATAACCCTGTGAGTTAACCATTGGGTACTCTGCCTGTGGCTGGTTCATTACTGAAGGAACGAAATCTTCCTTGATAACAACATTGTCAAGAGCAGGATCAAAGTTCTTGATTGTGCGGTAAACTGCCTTTGGCTTGTACTCCTTGTCAAATGGGAGCGGATAGTTGTTTTCACCAAGCCATGAATCCTTATCACTAAGGTTCCAGAAAGTAACGTTCTTTACAACGTCCTTGTGACGACGGAGAATCTTGAAGAGGTCAGCATACTTCGCCTGGTGGAGAGTCTGGATGTATGAAGGAACCGGAGCAGCCTCACCGCGGCTGAACTGGAGTCCACCACCCATTTCCTCGTTGATACGGATATCAAGTTCAGTGAAGTGGATGTTGTCAACGATTTCTGAATACTTTACGATAGCAGCCTCGATATCCTCGTTGCTAGGTCCATAGATGTTGTAGTGACCCTGCATACCGATACCGTGGATAGGAACACCTGCATCCTTCATCTTCTTAACCATATTGTAGATACGGTCACGCTTTGCAGGATCTGCAGCATTGTAGTCATTGTAGAAAAGGAGAGCGTTAGGGTCAGCCTCATGTGCAAACTCGAATGCCTTTGCAATGAACTCATCTCCACAGAGTTGGAAATGTCTTGACTGACGGTATGGGCTTGGAGCCTCTCTCTGGAAACGTGTAGGACGTCCGTCACCATCGATCATTGCCTCATTTACAACATCCCAGCAATATACGATGTCCTTGTAACGGTTAACAACTGTGTGGATGTGATTTCTAAGACGCTCATAGAACACTTCCTTAGATACAGGCTCACCCTTGTCGTCTACAAACATCCAGTCAGCGAACTGGCTATGCCAGCAGAGAGTATGTCCGCGGAGAGGAATACCGTTCTCACGGCAGAAGTTTGCGATCTTATCTGCATTCTCCCAGTTCCACTCACCTTCACGTGGCTGAAGAGAAACCACCTTCATATCGTTCTCAGCAGTGATGCTGTTGAAGTTCTTCTTGATGAGAGCGATCTGATCAGGATTTGTTACGTTGTTGATGTTGACAGCAACACCGACAGTGAAGTAATCCTTATAGGTATCCTTATAACCTGTAGGATCCTCCACAACTGGTCTGCGGCCAAATCCCTGACCGAAAACCGAACCAGCACTTACTGCAAGTGCAAGGGCAATTGTAAGAATTCTTTTCATTTAGATTTTATTTTAGTGTTATGGAAATTTCTGTCCGTCTAATAAGACACAATATCGGTTTCAAAGTTAAACAAAATCCCAGAAATTTCAATAAATATTGCATGTACACATTATTTATTCAACGCTTTTGTAATCTCTTCAGCACCGAGAGTGAGCATTACGAAATTAGGAACATTACGCGTACAGCACTCATTCTCACCCCAATGGAACGGATAATCATCCTTATGCTCCATAAAGTCAGGGTTCATGAGAAGAAGACCAGGAACTATACCTCCAGGGATAACGGTATAGTCACCTCTGTTGGTTCCATAGGCTACCTTCTTGGTATTGACACCAACTGAATTGATGAAAGACACATTTGAATAAGGATGGCGTCCGAAAATGAAGTGCATTCCGTTAAGAACAAGTTCCGGATCAATCATATCAGGGAAATACTTCCATACGAGGTAGTTGTTGTATGCCCAGTTAAGAGCGATTTCAGTACCTCCCCAACCACGTCCCTGTACAGGAACTCCATATGGATTCTCGGCTGCGACAGCCTCTACATTCTTCACATATGCCGGAACAGCAGCCTTGACAGCAGCCTTGAAGTCATCATCAAGAAGAGGATAAAGTTCCAGCGCTGTGCCCAGGTTCGAAGAACGTGGATTTCCTGCAGCAGCAGACTGAGTATTCAACTGCTCAAGTACCTTAGGAAGGAAGAAATCCTTATACTTCTGCTCACCGGTAGCCCTCCAAAGTTGGATGGCTGCACTTGTTCTCTGATCGGCACGTCCCCATCTGTCATTTGAATTCGGATTCTGCACAGGAGCCGCCCCCTCAAAATTCTCATCCCAAAGTTTAATGGCAAGTTTGAGAGCCTTTTCTGATACTTCAGGATTATAGTCCTTCAACGCACGTGCTGCAGCAGCCATAGCGGCGATGGTAGACATCTGTCCTGCAGGCGAATTATTGCTGGTGAACGCAAAACGGTCATCACGTGTTCCGGATGTACCTGCTACAACATCATATGGACGCAGAGCAGGATTATAAACGAGTCCGTCAGTCTGAGTCGAGCCGTCACCGATGTGGACGTACTGCCATGTATTGCCCTGAACGATACCACGTGCTACAAATCCGATGTTCTCTACCTGCGCGATGAGGTTGAGAAGACCATGCTCACACTGCTGGAGTACGTCAGGATATCCGTCCGGACGATGTATGTCTACAAACTGAGTCTTCTGGTCAATGAATGTCTGGTCACGGTCTTCTCCGAAAAGATCCCAAAGGTATGCAAACTGTGAGGTAAGACCGATTACGGTACCTGACTGGATGTCGAAGTCACCCGCATCATACCATGCACCGACAGCAAGACCCGGAATATGCTCGAAAGGCTTATACTTCGTATTTGTCGTATCACCCATCCTGTAACCGTCGTGCATGGAAACATTGAGAGGTGCCTGAAGTGCATCATCCATGTTCGAACGACCGTGCCATATTCTGTAACCTTCCTTCACTTCCATATGGTCCATCTGTGCTGGAAGCCATACGTCCATGGTAGTATGCCACTTGTCACCATAGACATTCTCTGCAATAGGGAACACGTTGCTTGTATGGTCACCGAACTGAAGGGCATACAGACCGGTCTTGTCAACCGATGTAAAATCAACCTGTGCGTAATTATAACGATGGTTATAAACGCCCCACTCCTTCACTGCAGGTTCAGCAACAACAGTACGCTTGCCATCCTCTGCAATACGGATAACCTTTGCAGTTGCAGGAACCTTATAGTTTCTGTCAAGTTCGACTACAGCAACCTTCTTCTGTGCAGGAGTATAACCTACCTGAGAAATACCGATATTAGGTTCCCTTACCCACTCAGGATCGAAACCTTGCTCGATATACCATTCCACGACCTTACCGGTCTTTCCCCCAGGGAGGAATGATCTTACTACGAATGTACCATTTGAAGAAAGGTTACGTCCGTCATAGAGATTGATTTCTGAATCTGACTTGAAGGTAACACGGATGGCATCATCCTCGGGAGCAAGGACAAGAGTCTTACCGGTAGCCATTGGGTGCGCTACAAGGAATTCATCCCTGCCTCTGTCATTGAATGTAGAATATCCCTCACCATAAATCTGAACAACCTTTTCAGAAAGAGGTCTCATTTCTGTATTGCCAGCAGGATGCTTCGGAAGGATGTCATATCTGCCATCCATCATATAGGTCTTTCCGAAGTAAGTGGCAGGGAAGAACTCGATGTTCATACCGGCCTTGCCGACAAGTTCTGCAGGAACAGGCTTGTCAAGGTGAACAGCCATCGTCACACCCTGATCCTTGCCCTTAACCTTGATAGTAGCCCTGAAATCATAGCGTTCATAATACAGTACCACCTCAATTGTGTTTTTCTTCTTGTCCACTGTCCTGGACTCAAGCACAGGATAGATATCCCACTGCTCAGGGGTATTCATGAGACGGATGCCTCCGCCTGTCGAAATACGTACGCCTCTCTGGATCATTTCTATGGCAGCAGTCTTCTCATCACAGAACATACCATTGTAGAGATTGCTGTAAACCAGGAAGTTGACTCCCCTATCCTCGAAGTACTCGAGATCATTTACCTTCATGGTCTGCGCTCCGGCCCATGAAGCAGCAGCAAGACCGATCAAGGTTGCTGCAAAAAGTTTCAGTTTCATGATTATATGGTTAATTGGTGTAATTCGTGTCCTATTTGTCCATCTTCCACCAGTCGAAGTCGAACAACTGTTCGTCTCCTCCACGGAAAAGGATATAGACATCATGCGTTCCTGTCACAGGGCGCCTGCTCTTTACATCTACGGTCTGAACCTTCTTGCTTCCGTCAACCTCTATAGAGGCAAACGGCTGGTCACTTAATGCATCAAGATAGAACTCTACTGTACCTGGATTTCTGAAGTTAAGAGTTTCTATCGTTACAGTCTTAGGACCTTCTGTACCGAAATCAACTTCACGCACCTTGATCCAGTCACCGTTATGGATAAGTCTTACATAGTGGTCCTTGCCAGGAAGACGATCAGTCTTAAGACCCCAGGCGTGAGCAATTGTCTCAGCCTCCACTCTTTCATAAGGATTGAGTGTACCTACAGGCGCAGGTCCTTCGTCAGTGAAAGGTATGAACGGAATGGTTCCGTCCGGATTGTACTTGAATTCCTCGACAGCAGCAGAGCGATGGAAACCTTGGCCGTTAGGAAGGGCTCCATTATGGTAGAACATGTAGTTATGTCCCTTGTATTCCACCTCACCACCATGGATGGTAAAAGCATTGTCGGCTTCATCCATGATACGTCCGCGATATGTCCACGGGCCGTCGATTGTAGGAGCGGTCGAGTATGCCATATGTTCTGGAACACCTCCTGCCGGATATGTAAGATAATATAAATCACCTCTTTTACTCACCCAAGGTCCTTCTTCGAATCCAACCATGAGTTCCTCCTTTCCCTTAGCCCAGTTCATCTTCATGGACTGAGGTCCGAAGCATTCAGGATCGTGGAATCCAGGAACTTCCTTGTATCCGTTCTTAAATGAGATCATATCATCATTAAGTTCTCCATACCAGAGTCCCTTGTTTCCCCAGAAAAGGTATGCACGGCCATCGTCATCGATCATGACTGTAGGGTCAATGAATGAAAATCCGGTAGCAAGAGGACCGCCGATCGCATCAACATAAGGACCCTGAGGGTCATCTGCGACAGCAACCGCAAGAACATCCTTCTTGTTGGCATCATTCAGGCAGACATACCAATACCATTTTCCATTTCTCTCAATGGCCTGAGAAGCCCAGGCACGGTCGCCGTGATAAGCCCATGCGAAGGTCTCCGTAGATATAGGTGTGCCAAGATATGTCCAATTGACCATGTCCTCAGTAGAGAACAACTGCCAGTCATTCATCTTGAAGTATGTAGCATCGTCCTCGTCATGACCGACAAACATATAGAGTTTATCTCCATGCACATATGGTGCAGGGTCAGGAGTATATGATGTGGTTATGATAGGATTCTGCGCAAATCCCAAAGCGGAAGCAAAAGCAAATGCCAATATTGCTGTAATTTTCTTCATAATGCTAGAATTTCTTTGTAATTGTCATCACACCGGCAGAAAGAGGGGCAACTTCAAGAACCACCTGCTCTTCTGTAAATGAAGGAGTGAACATCTTGAGAGCGACTGCATTCTTGTTCTCCATGCTGTTCTGTGCATCAAGCGAACCAGGCGCGAAATACTTATATCCAGAGGAAGCGATGCCCTTCCAGTCACCGTCCACAGTAAGCCTATATGGCTTGTCGGTAGGATTCACAACCTTGACAATCACGTCACGACCATTCTCAGACAATGTGGTCACTACGCTAAGATCCTTTGTATCACCCTCATAGTCAAGACGATATCTAGAGAAATTATCATACCAGAGTTCTGTCACCTGATAGTTAGGTGCTACGAAGAGATCCTTATAGTCGAAGTTTATAAATGCATTGTTCCAGTCAGGAGCGTCAGTACGACGGATGAAGAGGGCTGCTGAACCTATTGCTACAATATCACGGGACTCACACTCATTGAGGAAACCGCCGGCAAAGAGACCAGTTCTCCAGTCGATGCTCTGAAGGTTCCACTCCGAGATGAAGAGTTTCACGTTAGGATTCGGAGAGTTTGCGATCATTTCAGCATACTGGTCATACTGCGCACCAAGACGTGCAGGACCTGTAGCATATCCACCCGGCTGCTCATAGTGGTGGAGGCTGAGGTAGTCGAAATAGTTGGCAGATCTCTGGATCATACCCTCATCCTGTCCGCGGAAGCCACCGCAGGCGATGATCTTGATCGTAGGATCGACAGCACGCATTGCCTCTGAGAAATCACGGACGCATGCCTCGTACTTATCGATTCCCATCTCCCACATTTCGTTATCGATCTCCCAATACTTCACGTTGTATGGTTCCGGATGACCGTTTGCTGCACGGATGCTTCCCCATTTGCCCGTTGCAGGTTCATTGCAGTATGCAACCCAGTCAGCAGCATCCTGGATGATACGTGCTCGTTCAGACTCAGGAAGTTCAAATCTTACAGAAACCACGATGATCGGTTCAGTATTGACCTCACGGCAGAACTTGATGAACTCATCAGTTCCAAAGCAGTTCTGATCATAGTCCATCCACATCCAGTTTGGCCATCTCTGACGGTCTTCCTGAGGTCCGATACCCCATTTCCAGTCATACTGAGCGACATATCCGCCACCTGGCCAACGGAGACATGTAGGATGGAGATCCTTAACAGCCTTCAGGATATCAGGACGGAAACCGCCGTTTGCCTGACCAGTCGCTGTAGAAAGTGTAACCTGGTCAACCTGCACTTCACCGTTCTCGACTGCAATTGCAAAGTCAGCATCGCCGCTGTTCTCTCCTGCAGGCAGAGTGATATCAAATTTCTTCCACTCAGAGCCTGGAACACCTATCTTCTGTTCAACGATGAACTTATCGCCTCTCTTCAGTCCGACAGAAAGCGAACCGTTACCCTTCGCATAGATAGAACCTACGAAAGTTTCGCCAGGTACAACATTCTGAGGTCCCTGATATACTCCTGTCTTGGATGTTGCGATAATCTTCTGGGAGTATTCCATATTGATGGCGTCACCCTTTACAAGTTCGAACTTTCCGTCACCGAAAGAATTCCACTGATGGGCAACCGCAGGTATCTTCACATCTTCAGGAGTTCCCTCAAAGTAGACAGTCTTGCCGTTTGCAGATGTAACCTTGATGTTTTTATAATATGCTTCTGTATAATTTACCCAGAAGACGATGTCGTTCTTGCCTGCCGCCTCAAGTTTATTGCTTGTAAGGACCTTCTTGCCATCCCAGTATACTGTAACTGACGTACCCTTGCAGACGATGCGCAGTTTATGCCAATCCTGGTTCTCATTCATCTGCTGGTCAGTTGCGATCTTGTATGAGATCGGCTCGAGGTTGACCATCTTGCGGGTTCTGTTGCCGATGGTCACTTCCCTCTCCACTCTCTTGGAAACAGAGAAATTCTGTTCTGTGACCTGCATGGCATTCTGACGTGCCTGTGCAAGGCCCTGAGCCTGAATCTGAGACTCGGTCTGCGCTGTGCTGAGGATTTTTGTCTCATAGTAAGGATCGTGGAGACGTACAAAATACGGATCGCCGTTCAACTGATTCTTGACAGCAAATCTGATATCCATCAGACCGCCGCTCCATGAACGGTTCACAAGTTTGTATGAACGCCACTTCACATCCATGTTTATCTCATAGTCATCACTGTCGACGGAAGTGATATTGATCGGCTGCTCATATCTTGTCGGAGAATGAAGGACATTGTCATCGTCCATATACCATCCGTCAAAGAAACCGTCTCTAGGATGAATGCCCGGATACTGCTCCGGCTCAAAGGAACGCTCAAAGATAAGTTCCTGCCATACTCCGTTATTCGCAGAGAAATAGATATGTTCGAAAAGTTGTCCATAGATCATCGGATCGATTGTACCGGACGGAGCCTTCGAACTCACATTGATGCTGACATTCTCCTGTGAGAATGCAGTACCGCAAATCACAAAAAGTGAAAGGGTCAGGGTTAAAAGTCTTTTCATGTCTTATTATATGTTAGTTTAAATGCATTTTATGCCAAATACAAATATAACATCATTAATGATGTTTCAATAATAAAAACAGACCATTTGTTTTAAAATCGGTATATCACAGAAGGCAGGAGTGACATAATTTACAATATCAAGACACAAAACTATCAGATTTAAACCATCTGAAACAAAAAAGGGATGCCGCATCTGCGACACCCCTCCAACTATACTAACTATTGAAGTTGTACCCTATAATAGACTATTAATAGCCAGGGTTCTGGTATGTTGCCTTTTCTTCAGGAGTCATCTCCATACCGTCGATCTGTCCTGTAGGGATCGGACGGAGGTAGAGATACTTCTCGATGTTACGCTTACCATCAATCTGCTCATGGTCACCAAGGTCGATACCACAGATAGTGAATGAAGCTGCACGCTCAGCCCAAGTCTGGGTACGAACAAGTTCGAACCAGCGCTGACCCTCACCGTAGTACTCACGGAGACGCTCGTCAAGGATATACTTGATTGTGATATCCTTTGGAGTAGCAGCTACAAGTTCTGCTGAATAGTCTTCAGAAACAGCCTTGTTCTCTGCGTTGCTGAAGCTCCACTTACCTGCACGCTCACGGATTACGTTGATAAGGTCATATGCAGTCTTGCCTGAAGTTGTAGTAGCACCCTTTACAGCAGCCTCAGCAGCGATGAAGTAGAACTCTGAGAACTTAGCGATTGGGTAAGGACGTGTACTAGCTGCGTTAGGCTGACCAAGACCTGTACCGTTGTCTGTACGGTAGCATCCGATCTTCCAGATAATTGGATATACAAGACGGCTTACACCTGATGGATTTACAACGTAAGCTGATTCGCCTGGCATTTCACCTGCACCTACATTGCTCTGACCGCCGCCTGTTGGATAAACAACGCCTGGAGTCTCCTCCCAGAGGAACTTGAGGATAGGCTCACCGTCCTTAACCTGCATTCCGTTTGCTACAACTGCATAGTCATACTTGTAACCTGACTTGCCCCAGTTAGCACGCAATACTGTTGTGAAGGTTCCGTCGAAACGTGAGTCCTTGCTCTTGTCTGTAAACATTGCGAGAGCCTCCTGTGTAGGAGCCATACGTGTCCAAGGACGGCCGTATCCCTGAGCAGCCTCACGACCTACCGGGTCAAAAGATCCACCATCAGGTGAAAGAGCACGGAGGTTAGTATAGTTCCATGTAAGCATCCAGTGTGCAAAGTTGTCTGGTGCTCCACCACTAGCGTAGGTCAAGCTACTTGCATTGTAGAACTCACTTGTCTGAGTATGGTCAGCATAAAGCATAACCTCGCTGTTACGGTCATTTGTACCAACGTTTACATCGTAGTAAGTAGGCTGAAGACCGTATGGGCCTGGGTTGTCGATTGCATATGTCGCAATGTCATAAGCCTGTTGGAAATACCATGCTGCATTGTGTCCGTCAAGATCTGTACGGTCTGCTGCAGGGTAAGTAGGGATGTCACCAGGATTCTGGAGCCACCATCCGTAAGTAAGGTAAGCCTTTGCAAGATACATGCGGGCTACGTTCTTTGTTACGGTACCTGTAAGACGTGGTGACTCCGGAAGGTTCTCTACTGCATATGTAAGGTCAGCGAAGATAGCCTGATAAACCTCAGGAACTGTGTTACGGACAGATGTACGTACCGGCTTGTTGTTGAACTTGAGAGGGCCTGAACCGAGATCGAGCGGAACACCACCGAAAGTCTGAACAAGGTGGAAGTAGTCGAATGCGCGGAAGAAGTAAGCCTCAGCAAGGAGGGATGCATCCATTCCGGCTGCAGTTCCGTTCTCGATCACACCGTTACATGTATTGATGTTTGCGAATGCTGTTCCCCAGAGAACATCTGAACGTGAACGGTCAGCGTTGATGATACCATCGCCTGAAAGGTCGTGGTCCTTGAAGTTACCATCTGCTGACTGTGCCCAAGTAGCCTCGTCAGTACCGGTAGTCATGCTGTTGTACCAGTATGCCTGTCCGTAAAGATAACGAAGGTGTGCGTACATTGAGGTCAGACCTCCCTGGATACCTGTAGGGGTAGAGAAGAACTCAGGAGTGTATGTGCTGCGTGGCTGCTCCTTAAGAATGTCAGAGCATGATGCAGAACCGACCACCAACGCCGCAAGTGCCAAAAATTTTGTTATATTTTTCATGATATTCGACGTTGTTTAGAATGTTATATTAACACCAAAGAGGAAGTTGCGTGTGTATGGAGTGTTGTAACCTACCATAGCCTGACGACCCATACCGTTTCCGTATCCTGTAGCTACGTTTGAGCTACCTGTTGAGTTGGTCTCAGGATCAAGTCCAGTCTCGAATGTGTAAGGAGCAAGAGCCTTGAATGGGTTCTGAACTGTTGCGTAAACGCGAAGTCCGCTGATACCTGCCTTCTTGAGACCCTTGATGTTATCCATATTGTATCCGAGAGTGATTGTACGGATCTTGATGTAAGAAGCGTTGAAGTATCCGAGAGTTGAACCATACTTAGGGTTGTCACCGCTAAGGAGTCCACCTGGCTTCGGATAACGTGCACCTGTGTTCTCTGCAGTCCAGTAGTCTACATCAACCTGTCCACGGCGACCTGTAAGCATGTTGAGGTAACCGTTTGAAGAGTGGATTGAAGAAATAAGGATACCGCCTGCCTTGAATGCACCGATGATCTGGAGATCGAGACCTCTCCAAGCTACGCGAGTGTTGAAACCGCCCTGGAAGAATGCTTCAGGGTTGAGGATCTGACGGTCATCAGAGCCGATAGCACGTACAGGAACACCATTCGCGTCATATTCACCAGCATACTTTACCTTGATCATACCAACGTTTCCACCTGGCTCGAGGATATCGAGATAAGGATCGCCTTCCTGCCAGAGTCCCTGGTACTCGTAGTCATAGATCACGTTGATCGGATGGCCGACAAACCAGCCGTTTCCTTCATCAACCTTCTGACCTGAAGCAAGTGAAGTAAGCTTATTGCGGTTTGCATAAAGGTTGATACCTGCATCCCATGTCCAGTCACCTCTCTGGAGGATTGTTCCGTTGAGAGTGAACTCAAGACCGCGGTTCTGTGTTGAACCGATGTTTGCAGTATAGCTGCTTACACCTGAAGTAGAAGGAAGACCTAATGAAAGAAGGAT
>JAZRGY010000056.1:0-36571 GCA_045644485.1 Candidatus Cryptobacteroides sp.
CTATCCGGACCGGTCGGCAAGCCGACTTATATAACTAATTAAGATTATAATGTTGTTTAAAGTTATCTCTTTGTTCTGGGGCGTACGTTCTTCAGCATCGATGGAAGATCGTACAACCCCCAGACGCTTCGCGACAGCCCCGAGGGGCACTTCGGTCCTACCCGGACCGGTCGGCAAGCCGACTTATATAAGTCAGTTCAAGACCGCAAATTTATCATTTTTTGCAGTAAATTACAAGAAAAACGGCACAACCCACCAATATTGCAGATATGGAAACGATTTTGTAAATTTGTAGATTATTTTGCATATGGATAAAGCGCAGGCAAATATCAGGATAAACGAATTGAAAAGCATCATCAATGATGCCAACAGGAGGTATTATGTAGATAATTCCCCATTGTTGAGTGATTATGAATTCGACATGCTTCTTAAGGAACTTGAAGCATTGGAAAGGAAGTATCCTGAACTGGTAACACCTGATTCGCCGACACAAAAAGTAGGTAGTGACAGAAGAAAGGAATTCGAACAACATCCCCACCGTTACCCGATGCTTTCGCTTGGAAATACATATGACATTCCTGAAATAGAGGCATTCGCAGAAAGAGCATCCAAAGGCATAGGAAACTCATTTACATATAGTTGTGAACTTAAATTCGACGGCACGGCCATCTGCCTCACATATAGAAACGGCCACCTTTTCCGCGCTTTGACAAGAGGAGACGGTGCTGTCGGAGATGATGTTACCGAAAACGTACGCCACATCAGAAACATACCACAAACCCTTATCATGCCTGAGGGGTTTGTCCCTAGTCCCGGCAAACTGACTCCGTGGCCTGAAGAGTTCGAGATCAGAGGAGAAATATACATGCCATGGGCGGCATTCGACAGATTGAACCAGGAGCGTGAAAACGATGAAGAACAGCCGTTCGCAAATCCCAGGAACGCAGCCTCCGGATCTTTGAAACTGATCGACAGTTCATTGGTCGCAAACAGAGGACTTGAATGTACCCTTTACCATATGCTGGGAGAAGAACTCCCCTATCAGACCCACGACGAGGCATTGAGTGCAGCCCAAAGTTGGGGACTTCCTGTATCCGACAAGCGAAAGATCTGCAGGTCAATCGATGAAATAGAAGAGTTCATAGGATATTGGGATACAGAAAGGAAGAATCTTCCTTATGCCACCGACGGTATCGTCATAAAAGTGAACGAACTTCCATATCAGGAAGAACTTGGATACACCGCCAAGTTTCCAAGATGGGCTGCTGCATATAAATTCAAGGCGGAACAAGCGCTTACAAGACTACTGAGCATAGACTATCAGGTGGGAAGAACAGGAGCAGTGACTCCGGTGGCAAATCTTGAACCTGTCCAGTTAAGCGGCACTATAGTAAAAAGAGCATCTCTGCACAATGAGGAGCAGATGAAGATACACGACATACATATCGGAGATTATGTATATGTCGAGAAAGGTGGAGAAATCATCCCTAAGATAACCGGAGTCGAACTGACTCAGAGAGGTCCTGACGTAATTCTTCCGCATTTTCCAGGAACATGTCCGGATTGCGGCACAGCGTTGGTCAGGGATGAAGCGGAAGCCAAGTCATTCTGTCCGAACCAGTCCGGATGTCCGACACAGATAAAGGGTAGACTCATACATTTTCTCAGTCGCAAGGCAATGAATGTAATTGCAGGAGAAGCGACTGTGGAACAGTTGTTCAACAAGGCTCTGGTATGGAATATTGCGGATTTCTACGAACTGAATGAAGACCATCTTCTTACCCTCGAAGGTTGGAAAGAACGTTCTGTCCAAAGATTTCTGAAGAGTCTGGAAGAATCCCGGAACACTCCTTTTGACCGAGTATTATACGCTCTGGGTATCAGATATGTCGGAGAGGCGACAGCCAAGTCTCTTGCAAAGCACTTCGGCAACATAGATTCCATTGCATCAGCAAGCATCGACGATCTTCTTGGAGTGGATGACGTAGGTCAGGTGATTGCAGAAAGCATTCATGAGTATTTTCACGATGAGTCAAATATTGAAACCATCACAAGACTCAAGGAAAGAGGACTCAGGTTCGAAATGGAGGAAGGACCGAAGAAACTTTCTGTGGCACTTGAAGGTATGACGATCGTGATTTCCGGTAATTTCAGCATCTCGCGCGATGAGATGAAGGCATTGATTGCTGCCCATGGAGGAAAGAACAGCGGAAGCATCAGCAAGAAAACAAGATATCTGCTGGCAGGAGAAAAGGCAGGACCGGAAAAACTTAAGAAGGCAGAAGCCTTGGGTATTGAAATCATAACTGAAAAGGATATATTCTCCCTCGTCGGAGAAAACAATACAATAGAGGACAACGAACCTACATTGTTCTGAAACATGATATGAAGAAACTTGTCAGAAAGACATATAGACTGAAGAATTTCTTCAGGAACGATATCTGGGAACTGGATCTGGAAGAATTATCCAGAGCCAAGGCCCGATTCATCAAATACCTGAAGGTCGGAGTCATAACAATAAAGACCTTTTCAAGCGAGAAGATCGGCTTTCAGGCAGTGGCTCTGAGTTTTTTCAGCACAATGTCTGTGGTTCCGTTCGTAGCGATTGCTTTTGCAATAACCGACGGATTCGGCATAGCAGAGTCACTCAGGAATATCCTCTATCAGTACTTCAACAACAGTCAGCAGACAATAGATATGGTGCTGGGATTTGCGCAGAATATCATAGATACAGCGAAGGGCAGTACCATCGGACTTGTCAGTTCCCTCCTCTTCGCATGGATTGTCGTGTGGATGATGATGAATGTCGAAAAGGTTTTCAATAATGCATGGAGAGTACAGAAATCCCGAAACATTTTCAAAAGGCTTTCTGTCATCCTTGCCATGCTCTTTGTATCCCCTTTCGTGATTTTCGTCTTCTTCGGAGGCACTGTAATATATTCGCACGCATTGAGTTATCTTGGACTGGATGTCGAGACATTCTCATTCCTCAAGACCTTGATCACATGGGTACTTTTCGGAGTTGTGGCGACATTTACATTCTCCGCAATGTACAAGTTCATTCCTAATGCAGACGTGGATTATGCCAATGCGCTTCGTGCTGCGATTCCTGCCGGAATAGCCTTTGCCGCAGTGAATTATCTCTACCTGGAAACACAGGTGATGGTAACCCGAATGAACGGAATATTCGGAGCATTTGCTGCAGTGCCGCTTTTCATGGTCTGGATTAACATAGGATGGTTCATCATTCTCATCGGCTCGGAACTTTCCTACGCGTTCCAGCATGTAGACAGTTACAACATTGAAGATTAAAACGGATTAACGATATAATTTATGGGTAAGATTTCAGAATTTACCGCACAGGACCACGAGGTCATCGCAAGGGACTATGCAGACCTGAAGGAGGCTGCCAGAAAACGTTGCAGCGACTCAAAGGAACTTGATATAATCCAGAAAGCCTTTGAATTTGCAAATGAGGCTCACAAGGGTGTCAGAAGACGCTCAGGAGAACCGTATATTCTCCACCCTATTGCTGTTGCAAAGATTGTGGTCAGCAATATCGGTCTAGGATACAAGTCCATCGTTGCAGCCCTTCTTCATGATGTCGTTGAAGACACGGATTATACCGTAGATGACCTGCGCAGCCTTTTCGGAGATAAGGTCGCGACCCTTGTGGAAGGTCTGACAAAGATCAAGACAGTGCTGGATAATGAGGACAAGGCCCAACAGAAGAGCATGCAGGCAGAGAACTTCAAGCGCATCCTTCTTACCCTCAATGATGATGTCAGAGTCGTACTTATCAAACTCGCAGACCGTCTGCACAACTGCAGGACCATCGAGTTCATGCCGGAGCACAAGAGAGACAAGATCTTGAGTGAGACCATGTTCGTCTTTATTCCGCTTGCCCATAGACTCGGCCTTTATAGCGTCAAATCCGAGATGGAAGACATATGGCTGAAGTTCAAGGAACCGGAAGCATATAATGAGATTTCAGCAAAGATCAACAGGAACATCTCTGACAAGGACAAGCAGATCAACGAATTCATCGCTCCGATAGAAGAATCCCTTACCAGATCCGGATTCAAGTTCGAAATAAAGAAGAGAGTAAAGACTCCTTACTCCATCTGGCATAAGATGCAGACAAAAGGCATCAGTTTCGAACAGATATACGATCTTTATGCCGTGAGGATCATATTTGACCCTGACAATACTGAGAAAGAGACGGAGAGAGACCAGTGTTATCACGTATTCTCGATCATAACAGCACTATATCGTTACAAGGCTGACCGAGTAAGAGACTGGGTCAACTATCCGAAGAACAACGGCTACGAGGCTCTTCACTGTACTCTTATGAGTCACTCCGGTATATGGATAGAGGTACAGATCCGTTCCAGAAGAATGAACGAGATTGCCGAGAAAGGTATTGCTGCCCATTGGGCTTATAAGAAGGATGGATTTGCGGATGAGAATGAAAGCGAAATGGACAAATGGATTACAAAAGTCAAGGATATCCTTGTAAGTCCTGATGTCAACGCCCTCGATCTTCTTGACCTGATCCATAATGACCTTATCAAGACCGATATCATGGTCTTTACTCCAAAAGGTGAACAGAAAAGCATAGAAAAAGGCGCTACTGCATTGGATTTTGCGTATTCGATCCATACCCAGATAGGAAACAAGGCCATCGCAGCAAAAGTCAATCTGCGTCTTGTTCCGCTGTCATATGTATTGAAGACAGGAGATCAGATCGAGATCATCACAGCAGAAAACGAAAAGCCGAAGAGCGAATGGCTCAATTTCCTCAAGACCAGAAAGGCCAAGAATATAGTCATAGATTATCTCAAAGGCGAAAAACAGGAAAGCATCCAGATCGGCAAGAAGATGGTGAAGGAGCAGTTGGAGGCTCTCGGATACAAATTCGGAGACAAGACTGTCAATATGCTCATGGATGGATACGAGATATTCGAGAGCAAGCCTGACGAACTTTATTTCCGCATCGGTATAGGAATAATCAAGTTGAACAGTCTCCCTGAAGTTCTGAAAAAAGCACATGAAAAATCCAAGAAGAAGTCTTCCGGCTGGTCATTCCCGTGGTTCAAGGCATCTAAGGAGGAAAAGAAGGAAGACTATGTAATCGACGGAAACGACACAAAACACAAGTATGTGATAGCATCGTGCTGCAATCCTATACCAGGAGACAGCGTAGTCGGATTCAAGGCTTCCGACGATACTGTGACTGTGCATAAGAAGACATGCCCGACTGCAAACAATCTCGCTGCCAAATTCGGAGATAAGATAGTGATGCCGAAGTGGGAGCATGCAAAGACCCAGAACCTGTCTTTCCTGGTACGATTGTCTCTGAAGGGATTTGACCGTATCGGAATGATCAATGACATCACCAGATACATATCCTTCGTTCTGAGCGTGAACATAAAGAAATTCTGTCTCGGCACAGAAGATGGTGTATTTGAAGGATATATAGACCTCTATGTCCACGACATGGGAGACCTCGAGAAACTGACAAAGAAACTCGAAAAGATCGAGGGAATCCAAAGTGTAATAAGGACTGATTTATAACTAATTGAAGATGAAGAGATTCCTATCAAGATTCTTTCCTGTAATACCCATATCATTGGTATTGGGTGCAATGATTTTCTCACATTCGTGTGCAAACACCACCACTCCCCCGAGCGGTGGTCCTAAAGATACCATCCCGCCTGTAATCACGGAAATCTATCCGGAACTAGGCATGACCAACGTCCCTGTGAGCGGCACTGAACTCGAAGTGGAATTTGACGAATATGTAGTGGTCAAGGACCCCAAAAGTCTTTTCCTCTCCCCGCCTCTTGAAAAGATGCCTAAACACAAGATAAAAGGCAAGAGTGTCGTGATCACATTTGAAAGTGACCTTGATTCCAACAAGACATATACATTGGACTTGACCAATGCGATTGCCGACAACAACGAAGGCAACATGTTCCCGGGTTTTACCTTGGTATTCTCTACAGGAGAGAAGATTGATTCAATGGTAGTGACCGGTATCGTGCAGGACTGTAACACCCTCGATCCGGTAAAAGGAGCAACTGTCATGCTCTATAAAGATCATGCAGATTCCGCAGTATTCCTTTCCCGCCCGGATGCTGCAGTCAAGACGGATGATTGGGGATTCTTCTGTCTGAGAAATATCCAGGACACAGTTTATAGGATGTATGCGATATTTGACGAGAACAACAATAACAAGTATGACCCTGAGACTGAAAAGGTTGCATTCATAGATACACTTTTCCGCCCGGTAGTCTTCGTCAATGATTCCCTTCCTGAACTGATGAAATACGACATGAAGGATACTGTGAACTGTCTGGCGAGAAATACGGAGATTGAACTTAATCTTTTCAAGGAAAAACCTTCGAAGCAGATGATCGTAAACAAGGAAAGAATCGGAGAAAGGACTGCATACATCACATTTATGGCTCCTTATGCTCAGATCGATTCGCTCTGGTTCCGTAATGTCCCTGCAAACAAGGTGATAACTCAATTCAATCAGATGCAGGACAGCCTGGAGATCTGGATCAATGATCCCCGAACACAGCCGGATACACTGTTTCTTAATGTGCAGTACATGAAGACAGACACCTTAGGTCTGCTCAATAGTTTCACGGAAGAGATCAAACTCCTTAAACCAAAGAAAAGCCCCGGCAAAAGTTCTTCACGAGATATAAAGAAAGAGGATACAACCGCTGTATTCACTCTTGAAGCAAAGCCGGAAACCGTTGAGCAATACGGATTTACAATGGAGTTCAAATACCCTGTCGTTGAAACTGCCTTTGACTCACTGACATTCAGATACCTGAATCCGCGCCAGCAGGAAGCAACTGCCAGGTACACTGTGACTCAAGACAGCCTGAACTTGAGGAAATACACCATCAGACCAGAAATAGAACTTCAGCCAGGATATGAATACTTCCTTAAGATTCCTCATAGAAAGTTCAAGGATATCAATGGATTCTACAACGACAGCACAGAAGTGAAGGTTACGTTGCCTACAGATGAGAAGTTAAGTACGATGAATCTTAATCTGACTGGTGTAAAAAACAAATATATCGTCGATCTCCTGAATGAGAAGAGAAATCAGGTATTACGTTCGTATATAGTGGAGCAGGACGCCATATTGAAGTTCCCATACCTGAAGGCTGGTAAATATTCCATAAGAATAACAGAGGACCTTAACAGAAACGGTCTGGTGGATACAGGTATACTTCTCGAACACAGGCAGCCGGAGAAGGTACGTTTCTATAAACTGGAAGATGGTACATTCCTGATAGACATCCCGGAAAAAATGGAGATTGACCAGAATATCGATGTAGAAGAAATGTTCAAATAAGAGAATATGAAGAGATTTATAGCCACCATAATACTCTTTTCATCCTTTATCGGACTCTATGCACAGTCTGAATTCCTTCCTCAAGGACTCACTGTGGAGACATATACCGACGAGTTTCTGGATTCATTGGATGTGAAGAAAAAACTCATCATCAACGACTACTCCATGTTTGGAATAAACTATGGTGTAAATCTGAGTCGTGTAAACTGGAACCCCTCGCAGAAACAGGACATGCTGATCATTCCTATGAACATAGGCATATCTTATACTAAATACGGAAAGATGTTCGGTTACATGCCTTATTTCGGTTTTCAGATCGGACTCAATTATACACAGGAAGGATACCAGTTTGAATATAACGAAGACAAAGACTATACATACACCATAGAAGGAGCAGAGAAAGCGATCTATGACGTGGTAGAGATGCCTCTGTATATGCATTGCCACTACGATCTTTGGAACTTCAAGATCATCGCCAATCTTGGATGTTATGGTGGATACAGAATAGGAATCCACAGATACCCCGGACAGACAGGTTTTGTGAATCCAGAACTCGTCAATGCATTCACAGAAACAGACAGAAGATGGGACTATGGTCTCAAAGGAGGTGCCGGCTTCGGTCTTGTATTCGATCCCGTAGAGATTCATGTCATGGCGACATACAAGCACTCATTCGGTACGCTTTACGAACCGGACCATTATAGCGAATACTACTACAGATACGCTTATCCTGCCAATATCGTCATTTCGGCCGGAATACATATACACCTGTCAAAGAGGACTGGAAAAACCAAGGCTGCCTTGAAACAGGAGGCAAGGGACCTTGTTTTCGGTAATAATACGGAAGAATAATGAATACACTTACTGTCCATGTCGGAAATGTCACCATCGGAGGTGACAATCCCATAGTTGTGCAGACAATGTGCAACACCCACACATCTGACGTTGAAGCATCTGTTTCTCAATGTATAAGACTCCATGAGGCTGGTGCCCGGATGATAAGACTCACAGTACCGTCTCTGGCACAGGTGGAGTCACTCAGACAGATACGAGAAATCCTACGCGACAAGGGTATCGACACTCCCCTCGTTGCTGACGTGCATTTCTCCTCAGAAATTGCGATAGCATCCGCTGAAATCGTGGAAAAGGTAAGGATCAATCCCGGCAACTTCCATAGGGACCACGACAAGGCACGTGAGCAGTTTGCAAGACTGGTAGAAGTCTGCAAGGCAAACGGAACTGCCATAAGGATCGGCCTTAACCATGGGTCACTAGGTGAAAGGATCACCAACCTTTATGGCAATACACCTCTTGCAATGAAAGAGGCAGTAATGGAATGGCTGGAGATGTGTATTGAGAATGAATTCTACAATGTAGTGGTGTCACTCAAGGCAAGTAACACATTTGTTATGGTCGAGGCATACAGACTTCTCGCCAAAGAAATGGAAAACAAAGGTGTTATATTCCCTCTACATCTGGGAGTTACAGAAGCGGGCAACGGTGATGGCGGAAGAATCAAGTCTGCAGTAGGAATTTCGGCACTTCTGTCTGAAGGTATAGGAAACACAATACGAGTATCACTTACAGAAGATCCTGCGAATGAAATTCCTGTCGCACAATATCTCGCAGACAGGTATGACCACAGACTCAATTCTAGTATGGTCTCTCTTGTTCTTGAAGGCAGAAAGGCTGTTGCTACATATTTTTCTCCGTCCCGAGAAAGACTTCTGATGGATTTTGCTTGCGATTTCGGAAAAAGACTTCTGGACAAGGAGTTGGACGAAGTAGTTCTGAAAGGAACCTATATGGAGGATGGAAAAGAAGTGAGCCTTGAAGACAACGAATATGCAGATTATCTGGTCGACGAACTCATGCAGGCGGCAAGAAGGCGTTTCTACAGACCTGAGTATATCGCATGTCCAGGATGTGGACGTACAATGTACAATCTGGAAAGCACTTTCAATGAAGTGAAACGTCGCACATCACATCTCAAAGGAATGGTTATCGCTGTCATGGGATGCATAGTGAACGGTCCGGGTGAAATGGCTGATGCTGACTGGGGATATGTAGGAGAAGGAAACAACAAGGTATCCATATACAAGGGAAAGACCCCGGTACTAAGACATGTACCTGAAGACGAGGCTATAGACAGACTGCTGGAATTGATAGAAAACTCTTGAGAGCCAGAAAATAGATGACCTCGGAATCCTGAAGCAGAAAATCTTGTGACATGCTTCCTTGATTCCGAGGTCATCTGTTTCTATCTGCGTACTATTCTGCTTTTGCCATGTCTTTCTGTGCCAGTTCCCACTGTTCCTTGGCATATTCCTGCATATCTACCACTTCATCCTTTTCGTCAACGATTTCATGTCCGAGCATTGTCTCAATGACATCCTCAAGGGTAACAATACCGCGCAGAGAACCATATTCATCCAGAATGGCTGATATATGTTCTTTCTTTTCAAGGAGTTTCTCCCAGATATCAGACACAGAATCTTCCTCCGTGAAAGTCATTATAGGACGTATTATATCGTCAAGTACAGTATTGAACTTATCTTCCGCCATCTTTTCAAGAACCTCCTGACGAAGAACATAACCTTTTACATATTCATCATTATCTTCATCATATATGAGGATGCGGGAATGGGTGTTTTCGCTTTCATAGAACTCCCTGATGGTCATGTTTCCCGGTACCATCTCCACAACAA
The DNA here is from genome assembly GCA_045644485.1 of Candidatus Cryptobacteroides sp. Taxonomy (GTDB): domain Bacteria; phylum Bacteroidota; class Bacteroidia; order Bacteroidales; family UBA932; genus Cryptobacteroides. The sequence continues at coordinate 10,090 of JAZRGY010000056.1, forward strand.
CACTAGGAGTCATGATCTCATGTGCAGTCACCTCATCCAGTTTGAGGATATTCTGAATCATCTTCTTCTCCTCCTTCTCGATCTCTTCTTCCTCTGTCGCGACACTTACCATTGCTGATATATCTTCGCGACTCACACTCACCTGCTCTGACCTTGAAGAAATCATCTTGGTAAACTTTTCAAGAATCCATACAAGAGGATATGTGATGAATATCATTCCGCTTATTATCGAAGAGGCAGGAAGTGCCAGAGATCTCCAATAACTGGTACCGATGGTCTTCGGTATGATTTCAGAGAAGAAAAGAATTGCCAAAGTAAAGATTGTGGAAAAGGCTCCTACAAGCGCATCACCATATACCTCATAGACCATTGAACCGACAATGGAGGCACCTACTGTATTGGCAATCGTATTAAGGCAAAGGATTGCAGAAATCGGACGATCCGGGTTCTGTTTCAGTTTCTTAAGTCTGACCGCACCCTTTACTCCCTGTTCTTCAAGACCTGTGATAAAGGATAAAGGAGTGGAAAGCAGAGTCGCCTCAAGCATTGAACATAGCGCTGACAATGCGATAGAGACGAGCATTATTATATATATTAACTGTTCTTCCATAATTATTTATGCAGAGCCGCGATTATCGATTCACTTGCCTTTACATAATCGCCCAACTTCACCTTGATTTCTGCATCCAGAGGCAGATACATGTCTATCCTGGAACCAAACTTGATGATACCGCATTCAGAACCCTTATCTTCCTGATTTCCAGGCTTGGCATAGCATACGATTCTCCTTGCAAATGTACCTGCTATCTGCTTGAAGAATACATCTCCATACGGACTGCTTATTGCAGTCGATGTGTGTTCATTCAGTTCGGAAGCCTTCGGAAGGAAGGCAAGCATGTATTTTCCCGGATGATATTTATAATATCTGACTTCACCGCTGATCGGCCAGAAGTTTACATGTACATTGAAAAAATCCATGTATACTGATACCTGTATACACTCGGATTTGAGATATTCAGACTCATATACCTTATCTATAACGACGATCTTTCCATCCGCAACAGAGGTCACTTCGTTGACGTCTCCGACAATCTGGCGCTTAGGCACTCTAAAAAAGAAAAGGACGAATCCCATGAAGAACATAGGAATCGTAGTCAATGGATATGAGATGAAGGGCCATGGTATGAAGCGCAATATAAGGAATGCGCAGACCAGTGATATAGCCCAAACCAGCAGTATTGTTCCGTAACAGTCTTTGTGTATTATCATAGCGGCGCAAATGTACGAAAAATCAGCCAATAAGGCAAATAAAAAGCCCTAGAGGACATTCATCACCACAAGATAGATGATTCCGATCGGAATAGCGATCAATGCACTGTCGAATCTGTCCAGAAGCCCGCCATGACCAGGTATTATGTTACCGGAATCCTTGACATTATAATGTCTTTTCCATTGAGACTCTATCAGATCACCATAAACTCCCGCCACACAAAGAAGCGCACCCATGAATATGCAATGGATCAGATCAAAGCAGAACAAGCCTGCATAATGAAGAGTAACTGCAACTCCGACTGCAGTGACAAGTCCTCCCCAGAATCCGATCCAGGACTTCTTTGGAGAAATAGAAGGAAAAAGTTTCTTTCCATACTTCTGACCGAGAGTTATTCCGAACATATATGCTCCCACATCCGTTCCCCATATGATACAGAAGAAACACAGAAGAAGAATACCGTTGAATTGTCCTGCAGCGTTGAAGACTGCAAAATTCAGAAGAGACCACGGAACAGCGATGTAGATCAGCGCAGCATAGAGGTTTGCAAACTTGTCAAAACGGCTTTTATCCTTGAGATACAGAGAGTTGATCATAAGGATGAAAACCGGAACGAAGGCCAGGATCACAAGTCTTCCCGGAAAATCAAAGGCTTTATAGGCATATATGAGCGAAAAAAGCACCGCTCCTGAAAAAATAGACAATATCTGAGAATAACGATAGTCTTTTCCACATGTCATGGTCAGAAACTCCTTCATCATGATTATGAGAGAAAGGAGCATGACCACACCATAAATATATTCATTGGTAAGGAAAGCGGCGAGCATTACCGCCGCGAATCCTATACCTGAAATTGTCCTTTTTATAAAATTGTTCATAAAAACCTATTATGCCTGTTCTTCCGGATCCTTAGGAATCTCTTCTCCCGGTCTTGCACCTGCTCTTGGACCGAAGATCCGTTCAAGATCGTCTGCAAAGATAACTTCTTTCTCCAATAAAAGTTCAGCCAATTGAGTGAATCCTTCGAAATTATCCTTCAGAATCTTTTCCGTACGGTCATGGATAGTCTCAACCAGTTCCTTAACCTCCTTATCTATAAGTTCGGCAGTCTTCTCAGAATATGGTCGTGTAAGGTCATATGCTCGTGAACCGTTTGAGTCATAGAATGACAGGTTGCCTACCTTGTCGCTCATACCATAATACGTAACCATACCATAAGCCATCTTGGTCAATCTCTCGAGGTCATTGAGCGCGCCTGTAGAAGGCTGTCCGTTAACGATTTCTTCCGCTACCCTACCTCCGATGAGCGAGCACATCTCGTCTACCATCTGAGCCTTTGTCACCAGTTGACGCTCTTCCGGTAGATACCATGCTGCACCAAGAGCCTGTCCGCGCGGAACAATAGTGACCTTAAACAGAGGATTTGCATATGGAAGAAGCCAACTTACTGTTGCATGGCCAGCCTCATGATGGGCGATAGACTTCTTCTCTTCAGGAGTGATTATCTTGGATTTACGTTCCAATCCACCTACAATCCTGTCCACAGCATCAAGGAAATCCTGTCTGTCAATGGCCTGCTTGTCATGCCTTGCAGCAGTGAGTGCAGCCTCATTGCAGACATTGGCGATATCAGCGCCTGAGAATCCTGGAGTATGTTTGGCGAGGAACTCAAGATCGAAATCTTCAGCAAGTTTGAGACCTCTGAGATGGACTGTGAAAATCTCTTCCCTCTCCTTGAGGTCCGGAAGTTCCACATGAATCTGTCTGTCAAAACGTCCCGCACGCATAAGTGCCTTGTCGAGGATATCAGCGCGGTTGGTAGCGGCAAGAATGATCACGCCCGAATTCGATCCGAAACCATCCATCTCAGTAAGCAACTGATTCAGAGTATTTTCGCGTTCATCATTTGAGGAGAAGCCTCCGTTCTTGCTTCTTGCCCGGCCCACTGCATCAATCTCGTCGATAAACACGATGCATGGAGACTTTTCCTTGGCCTGACGGAAAAGGTCACGTACTCTTGACGCACCGACACCTACGAACATCTCTACAAAATCAGAACCTGAAATAGAGAAGAAAGGCACATTCGCCTCTCCTGCTACAGCCTTGGCCAGGAGGGTCTTACCGGTACCTGGAGGACCCACGAGAAGGGCTCCCTTAGGAATCTTGCCACCTAGTGCAGTATACTTCTTCGGATTCTTGAGAAAATCAACGATTTCCATCACCTCATCCTTTGCACCATAGAGTCCGGCAACATCCTTGAACGTCACCTTTATGCTGTCCTTCTCTGCAAGTTTACCTGTGGCTTTGCCGACATTGAACACTCCCCCGGGACCACCGCCACCCATGTTGCGGTTCATTCCTCTGAACATGAATACCCACATGAGTATCAGAAGAAGAGGGAAAATCAGCCATTCAAGGACACCCCAGAAACTTTCCTGAGTCTCGATAACGACCTTTACCTTCTCACCTTCCGGTAATTGGGCATTCAATTCTCCGAACATTTCCTCTGCGTTGAAACTTCCTGAAACGAGAAAGACGAAATGTGGAGACTTCTTTGGCACCACGCCTCCGAACTCATCCTCAAACTTACCAAGTCGGTCAGGCTTGATGGTGACATGTCCTTCGAATTCGTTTCTTACAAAAACGACCTCCTTTATATCTCCGGCCAGCCACTGTTCCTTAACCTCATCCCACTCCTCCTTCTGAGGGTTGGCACCATCCTGATTAAAGAACATCCATCCGATACCTATAAGAAGAAGGATGTATATCCATGATATATTGAAAGTGAACTTCACGGGTTTTTTCCCGCGAGGTACATTATTTTTTTCTGCCATAGTCTTTTTCCCTTTGATTAGTCTTCGTAGACTGTCCTTTCCGCATCAGCCCAAAGATCTTCCAATCTGTAGAATGCGCGGTATGGAGTCTGGAATACATGTACGACTATATCACCGTAATCAAGAATCACCCAGAATGCATTTTCCTTACCCTGCGTACGTGATACCTTCCTTTTGCACTTTTCTATCATTCTGTCTTCCACATTATCCGCTATTGCCACAACAGCAGGAGTGGAATCCGCATTACATACTATGAAATGGTCTGAAATTGCTGTACCTATTGATCTGAGATCGAGAGAAACCACATCCTGTCCCTTCTTTTCAAGCATTGCATCAGCAATGACCTTAAGTTCTGTATTGTTCATGTATTTAATTATTGTTATTTTTGTGAAAATCCTTGCAAATATAATCAAAATCCGCACCATGGCAAAGAAGCATGACATTATATGGCTGGCGAGCGTCGATTCGACCAATGAAGAGGCCAGAAGGCGTATTTCGACACTTGACAATTTGTCAGTCGTGTCAGCATTCAGCCAGACTGCAGGGCGTGGACAAAGAGGAAACACATGGTCTGCCAAGGCGGGAGAAAACCTTACTTTCAGCATTGTACTGAAATATGGTGAATCTGTTCGCGCTGTCGACCAGTTCTCCATCAGCGAGATTACTGCCTTGGCCATAGTCGACCTGCTCGCAGAGCACGGAATCTCAGCAAAGATAAAGTGGCCGAATGATATCTATGTAGGAAACCGGAAGATATGCGGGATACTTATCGAAAATTCGGTACGAGAAGCCTTTCTTGCTACAAGCATTATCGGTGTGGGACTGAATGTGAACCAGACGGAGTTTGACCCCTCTCTCCCAAACCCGACTTCGATGGTACTCGCCAAATACCCTGCCCTACCTACAGACAATGAAGATCTCAACCTTCTTCTGGAAGAATTCATGGACATATTTGCAGGATACTGCCGACGCTACCTGAACATAACAGGAGGATTTACGCGACTGCGCCGACTCTATCTGGCTCAGATGTGGAAAAAGGACGAAGAAGCAAGGTATGTAGATGCAACCGAAGGAGAGGAATTCACCGGAATCATCCGAGGTCTTTCTGACATAGGTCATCTGATTGTCGAGGACAAGGAAAAAGGCGAACTCAGAGAATTCGCCTTCAAGGAAATAGGTTATCTGTAATTCCAGTGAAACCTGGTATTCAATCCCGCATGGCATTGATCACTTCAGCAGGATCTTCCGCCTTGAATACGGCACTGCCGGCAACAAGGATCTCGGCACCGGCTTCTGCAAGCGCTGACGCATTCGATGCTGACACACCACCATCAATTTCGATAGGGATTACAAGTCCCTGACGCTCGATTTCAGCACGGAGAGTACGTATTCTCTGGTATGTATCCTCAATGAACTTCTGCCCACCGAAACCTGCAAAGACTGACATCAGAAGCACATAGTCCGCATCTTTTAGATATGGAAACAGGTCCTCTACCGGTATATCTGGATTGATTACAAGACCGGCCTTGACACCAAGGGAACGGATATGTTTCAGCAGTGTCTCCGGATCCTTCGACGCATTAAGATGAAACGAAATCATGGATGCACCCGCCTTGGCAAAACGGTCCACATACTTTTCCGGATCCACTATCATCAGATGTACATCCATAGGTTTTTCCGCCTTACGGGCCACAGCCTCGATGACAGGAAATCCAAATGAGATATTGGGAACAAAAACGCCATCCATTACGTCAAAATGGAGGATATCAGCATATTTGTTTACCAATTCCACGTCTTTCTCCAGATGCAGAAAATCAGCGGATAATATTGAAGGGGCAATCTGTATCATATGATTATCTGAATGTAGTCACGACATCAACAAGAAGGGCGACGAACTTGTCCAAAGAAGCAAGGTCGAGACGTTCCCCCGGAGCATGAACTCCGCGAAGAGTCGGTCCGAATGACACCATGTCGAGTCCAGGGAACTTTTCTGTGAAAAGACCACACTCAAGACCTGCATGAATTGCCTTGACCTTCGGTTCCATTCCGAAAAGTTTCTTATATGAAGCAACGCAAGCATCTCTGACAGGAGATACAGCAGCAGGTGCCCAACCAGGATATTCACCTTCATGTCTTACTATAGCACCAGCCAGAACAAAACAAGCCTCCATCTTTGAAGCAGCGGCTCTACGGGCTGCCGTCACGCAACTTCTCTGGCTGGAACCGATACGGATCACACCTGGCTCTGTCATCTTTACAGAAGCAAGATTTGTCGAAGTCTCCACAAAGTTCTCAATTTCCTGACTCATCTTAAGAACACCATGAGGAGATGCACAAAGGGCAGTCACCAGGTTCCACGCCGTCATTTCGTCTATTGCAGAATCAGCACCAACAGCCTCAGAGCATCCTACTTTAATATTGGTCTCTACTGCACCATATTCCTCCACGACCTCTTCGGCATAAGCCTCAAGTCTCTCATTTATGATGTCAAGAGTATCTGGTTCCGCAGCAATAACAACCTTTGCTTCACGGGCAATGGCATTTCGTTTGTTGCCTCCATCAATTGATATGAGTTGCCAATCAAGATCAAGGATACGGTAGAGGAAAGTAGCAAGAACTTGTATGGAATTGGCACGTCCTTTATTTATATCATCTCCGCTATGTCCGCCGACAGCATCTCTTACAAAGACTTCTTCAAACTCAAAACCATCACATACAGGTTCCTCCGTATAGTTAAACTCAGCAGTAGTATCGATTCCTCCTGCACATCCTACGAAAATCTCTCCTTCATCTTCAGAATCGAGATTAATCAGAACCTTTCCGCTGAAGAATCCCGGCTGGAGAGCCATAGCACCGTCAAGACCGGTCTCTTCAGATGTTGTAAACAGGCACTCTATCTTTCCACATGGTATATCACTGTCAAGAAGGGCAAGTTGAGCAGCGACTCCGATACCGCAGTCAGCACCAAGAGTAGTATCAGGAGCGATCATCCATCCGTCTTCGATCACATACCTGATAGGATCCTTTGCAAAATCATGTACAACGCCTTCATTTTTTTCGCATACCATGTCAGAATGGCTCTGGAGAACCATGGCCGGCACATCTTCATATCCTGGGGCAGCAGCCTTGACGATAAGTACATTTCCTGCAGCATCGGTCTTACATTCAAGATTTCTTGCTGCAGCAAAGTCCTGCAGATACGCGATTATATGTTCCTCATGTCCTGACTCCCTTGGAATCCTTGTTATCTCTTTAAAGAATGAAAGTACTTTTTCTGAATTCATATCATCATGGGGTTTTATTACAAATAACGACAAATCCTCACAAAGTTACCACTTTATGAGGATTTAAACTATCATTTTAAAAAGTTTTATCACAATTATCTTCTGACAGGCACAAGAATCTTCTCTATATCCGAGACATATTGCTTGAAGGTCTTGTCTGTAGACATCAGGTCATTCACCGTCGTGCAGGCATGAAGCACTGTCGCATGATCTTTTCCTCCTATCTCTGCACCGATTGTCGAAAGCGAACAATTGATAAGATTTCGAGACATATACATGGCTATCTGTCTTGCCTGAACGATCTGACGCTTTCTTGTCTTCGAAAGCAAGTCGTCACGGGTGATGTTAAAGTAATCACATACCGCTTTCTGTACCTTATCTATAGTCACATCTGTCTGCTGTTCACCAACAATCTTATCGGTAATGGCCTCTGCAAGATCTACTGTAATCTCCTTATGCGCCAATGTGGCATTCGCTATCAAGGAAATCAGAGCACCTTCAAGTTCACGGAAGTTCGATTTGATCCTGGTAGCCAGGAACTCAAGCACCTCATCACTCAATCTCACACCTTCTCTGAATGCTCTGGCTTTGAGCATATTCAGTCTCGTCGCGAAATCAGGTTTCTGCAGTTCGACAGACAATCCCCATTTGAGACGTGAAAGAAGCCTTTCCTCAAAATTCTCAAGATCCACAGGGGCACGGTCAGATGTAAATATCAACTGCTTGCCGGACTGATGCAGGTGATTGAATATATTGAAGAATGCATTCTGGGTACTTTGGCCCATAAGGTCCTGTATATCGTCAACGATAAGGACATCCATCTTCATATAGAATGCCAGGAAGTCAGTGAGTTTATTCTTGACATTGACTGCATCCATATACTGGGTCTTGAATCTGTTGGCAGGAACATACAGCACAACAAGTTCTGGGTATTTCTTCTTGATTTCAATACCTATGGCCTGTGCCAGATGTGTCTTGCCAAGTCCTGGTCCTCCAAAAAGGAACAATGGATTGAATGCAGTCTTTCCCGGAGCAGCCGAAATGCTCTCGCCGGCTGTAAATCCCATCTTGTTGCACTCACCCACTATGAGGTTTTCAAAGCAATATATAGGATTGAGTTGCGGATTTACCTGCACCCTTTGGATACCAGGGAATACAAACGGTCCCGGATTAGCAGTCCTGGTGAATGTTTCCACAGACATGGTCCTGTTGACAGGAGCCGAGCCATGAGCAGCAGGATAGACAAGCGAAGGCTGTCTCTGTACAGGCGTCACGACATATACCAGTTTCGCACCTATGCCAAGTTCCTTCTTCAGCGCTGCCTTAAGGATATCCAGATACGCTCCCTCAAGATACTCACGAAAGAACTCGGAAGGAACCTCGACCGTCAGCGTAGACTCAACCAGAGATACAGGCATAATAGGCCTGAACCAAAGGTCAAACTGCTTCGGATCAATGTTCTGCTGAATGAAATTCAGACAGTTGTTCCAAACGTGTATGTATCTTTTGTCAGTCATTGATAGGGATTATAGTCAATTTTAAGACCCGTGTTTCAAACGGGACTACAAAGATGAGGAAAAAAAAGTTATAAAAAATGAAAAATTCTATTGCATATTAATTTTATTTTACACCACGCAAAAGATTTTCCGCCTTTCAAACTATTTATTTATACCATTAAATATCAATAACTTACAAAAGGACAAAACCGCTAATCATCGCACATTTACGCAAGTTATGATTTTGAATTATTCCAAACAAACAAAATCAAGATTTTCCTTGCGTACGCTATTCTAGAATATGGAAATCTTTATATATTTCTTAGGGTTTTCTTGAATTTTGCGTACCAAAGTATCAATATCATTCAAAAGCGAATCCACAGAATCATAAACAGAATCATCTTTCAACAATCTACCGAAAGTACCGTCCGGATCGTTGATATTTTCCAGAAGAACACGGAATGACGAGACCACTTCACGAAGATCTTCTCCACTGATCTGGGATACAGTAGAAGACACTTCAGATATCAAGGCATCAGCATTGTCCGATATGGATATGAACTTGGAAGACAGGTCTGCAAGATTATCCACAAAGACATTGAGTTCATCTGACTTGCCCTCCAATGTCGCCGCAATAGAACGAACATCAGCCATGGTCCTTTCAACATGGGCAAGGATTCTCGCTATATTCTCATCGGCAAGGATCCTGTTTACTGACGATACAGTGACATTCAGGCTGTCAAGGGTCTTGCCGACCTTATCCATCAGAGGTGCAACTCCTGACGCAAGACCGTCCAGAAGAGCAGGCTCGGAAGAAGATGCCAGAAAACCACCGTCAGCAATTGCTGTCAAAGATGTTCCAAGATCGATACGGACACCCTTTCCTCCCATGATATCAACACCATAGATCATCATACGAGAATCTTCAGGAATACGAAAATCCTTCATTACAGAACATGTCACGGTAAAATCATCTGAAGAAGGATTGTAAACCACCGACATGACCTTACCGGCCTTGAATCCCCGTATATATACAGGTGCAGATGAAACAAGTCCCTCTACGTCAGCATAACGTGCAGATACCTCCACCTCTTTATTGAATATATCCTTTCCACGAAGATAATTGATCAGAAAAAATGACGCAACGAGTACAGAAACAACAAAAACCCCGATTTTCAACTCTTTACTGAACTTCATATACATATTTATTTAATCCGTGAAACATCATTTCCATCTACCTTTACAAGAAAGGCGTCCGGAAACTTCTTGCGTATAGCGGATAACTGTGCCTTCGCACCCTCAAGATTATCCGACCAGGCTGCCACATATTTATATATCCTGCCACCTTCTGCAGGAGGCACAATCTCTATAGAGAGGCCCTTGAGTGCAGGATCAGTGGGAGCAAGGCGTCTTCCAAGTCCCATCACCTGAATTCCATAATGCACTCCTGTCACCTTCACTTCAGGCTCTTCTGTCTCAGGGACCGATTTCTTATCTGACTGCGGGGATGCCACAGGTTCAGACACGACCGGCTCAGAAACAACATGCACGCTGGCATCATATTTTGCCTTATAATTACTGAACGCATTGAATATGCTCTGAGCGATCTTTTCCTGTCCGTCTGTTGTGCTCATGACAGCATAATCGGCAGGATTGGATATGAAGCCGATCTCAAGAAGAGCCGAGGGCATGTTGGTCGCCCACAAGAGATAGAACACATCCTGATGTATGCCTGTATGTCCGCTCACACGATATGGAGCCTTATGAATATATGTATCATATTCTGCTGCAAACATCAGACTGTTTTCATAATTGGCCATCCACAGAAGGTTGCTGCTGATTACAGATTCATCTGATTCCGGATTGAAGTCCTGATAACTTGTCTTATAGTCATCTTCGAGGAGCATCACGGAATTCTCTCTTTGAGCAACGGACTGACTCTTCTCAAAATAATTGCTTGTATTCTTCGGATTTCTCGTAGATTTCGGTCCCAGGATCCATGCTGATGCACCAAAGGCACGTGTATTTGTCGCAGAATTACAATGTATGGATATGAACAGGTCAGCCTTATTTCTTTTTGCGATATTGGCTCTTTCCTTCAATTCGACAAACACATCCGAACTACGTGTATATACAACCTCGACATCCGGATAGGCAGCCTTGATCTTATCGCCGAGTTTCTTTGAAACAGAAAGTACAATATGTTTTTCATCTGTCTTACGGGTCTTGCCTAAAGCACCGGGATCCTTGCCTCCGTGTCCGGGATCGATGACCACAGTCTTGAGTCCCAGATCCCCTATCGCATTCTGGCCCCAAATATGTACAGGCACAGAAAACGTCAGGGCCAGAACTAAAAGTATATATAAAATCTTACGATAAACTGTCATATCAGCATCTCAATTTGGTAATGATTGAAATTAGTCTTAAATTTGCGAGTTGCAAAAATAGCAATTTTATTGCAAAGGACGAAAAGAACCGGATTAATTGATGACCATATATAATAAGGTAATACTTACAGTGATATTGACACTGGTTTCATTTACTGCGATGTCTCAAAATGGATTGCGCAGGCTTGAAACCGATGTGAACAGACCTGTCATGGAAGCACAGTCCGACTCGACTGAAATGTCTGTCCTTCCGGAACAGACAGTCGTTATAAAGGACTCCACAGCATCTGCCGACTCCATGATGCTGCTTAAGAAGAGTTCTCTCGATGCTCCGGCATTCACTGCAGCAAAAGACTCAATAATAGAGGACTTCAGTGACGGCAAAAGGATTATATATTATTATGGTGACGTATCCGTTACATATGGAAACATGAAACTGACATCCGATTACATGGAATATGACCTTAACACAGGTACGCTCTACGCCAGAGGCACGAAGGACACGACCGGTGTAATCAAGGGAAAACCTGTGATGGAAGAAGGCGGAAAGTCATATACCATGGAGGAGGTCAGATATAATTTCAATACCCAGAAGGCAAGGATCACGAACATGCTCACGCAGGAGCAGGACGGAATACTTCATGGAAAAAACATCAAGATGATGCCAGACAAGTCCATCAACATCACAAATGGACGATATACTGTATGCGACTGCGAGGAACCTCACTATTTTCTGCACTTGACAGCGGCAAAAGTCATGACCAGACCGTCACAGAAGACGGTATTCGGCCCTGCGTGGCCTGTGGTGGAAGGCGTGCCCATGATGCCGATAGTTCTTCCTTTCGGATTCATCCCTAAACGCCCGGACAGAGCAACCGGTATCCTTTTCCCGACTTTCGGAGAAGAGACATCCAGAGGATTCTACCTCAGGGACTTAGGTATGTATTTCGTACTCGGTGATTATTTCGATATAGCACTTACAGGAGACATCTATACCCTAGGATCATGGGCTATAGATCTGAACTCCCGCTACAAAGTAAATTATAAGTTCAACGGAGGTTTTGCCCTTACATTCTCGAATGACCAGACCGGAGAGAAAGGAAGTTCCGATTTCTTCCAGACACGAAACTTCTCTGTAAGGTGGAACCATTCACAGGACGCGAAGGCAAGGCCAGGAACAACATTCTCTGCATCAGTAAACTTCTCCAGTCCTTCCAACAACAAATATAACGCAAACAATGTGCAGGAAGCATTGCAGAACCAGATATCGTCATCAATCTCCTATTCGAAAAACTGGAACGGAAAGATGAACCTTTCCATCAATGCGCTGCATAATCAGAATTCAAGGGACAGTTCATACTCCTTCACTCTGCCTAATGTCACATTCTCGGTAAACAGGTTCTACCCGTTCAAGCAGAAGAACAGAGTCGGTAAGGAAAAATGGTATGAGAAGTTCTCTCTAGGATACAACACATCCCTTCAGAACAAGATAAATTTCAAGGCATCCGAATTCAAGAAGCCGGGGCTTATCGACAAATTCCAGAACGGAATGACCCATAACTTCCAGATAGGACTCCCTAACTTCACAGCCTTCAAATATATAAACATTACGCCAAGCATCCAGTATGGAATGAACTGGTTCTTCCGCAAGACAGAAAAAGTCTACAACGCAGAAACAGGCAAGGTAGAAGATGTCAAAGGAAAGGCTTTCGGAACATTCGGAGCGACTCAGACATATCAGGGAGGCATATCCATGAGTACGCGACTCTATGGTATGTTCAATTTCGGAAAACACAGGAAACTTCAAGCCATCAGACATGTTGTTTCACCATCAATTTCCGCATCATTCAGTCCGGAGAAAGGTACACATTTCAATGGATGGCGTACTCTCACCTATACGGACAAGAACGGACAGGTCAAGACTCAGGATTACAACATCTATGCAGGCCAGTTAGGATCGGTACCTGGCAAAGGCAAGACAGCAAGCATGGGTCTTTCCATAGGCAACAATCTGGAAGCCAAGGTAAGAGACCTTAAAGACACGACCGGAACCGGAAGCAAGAAGATCAAACTTATTGACAACCTCAATCTGTCGACAAGTTACAATTTCCTCGCTGACTCCTTGAACATGGCAAATGTGGACATCACAATGAACACATCCATCTTCAACAAACTGGGAGTCAATGCCAACCTGAATTTCGACCCATATGCAATTCTGGTCGATAAGAACAATCCATCCGGACGCAGAATAAACAGATTTGCAGTGCAGGAAGGTCAGGGACTTCTGCGTCTTACCAATGCAAATCTTTCTCTTTCATACTCTCTTTCCGGAGAAGGATCGACAAAAGGAAATGACGGTACGAACGGATCCGGAATGGGGTCTGGAGCAACCGCTGCATACCAGAGGATTTATTATCACCCTATCACAGGAGAATATATACCAGGCGGATGGACATATTATATGAATCCCAACTCCCCTTGGTCTGTAAATATGAGTTATAGTTTCAGTTACAGCAAGGGATATCAGTTCGCAAACGGACAGAAGACAACAAAGCACAATTTCACGCAGACTGTCCAGGTGAGCGGAAACATCAAACTTACTCCGAGACTTTCCTTGAACATGAGTTCTGGTATTGACCTTATGGCCATGAAGTTGACTACAACCAACCTGACAGCGACCTATGACCTGCACTGTTTCAACATACACTTCTCATGGATACCTACAGGACAGTGGCAGTCATGGAGTTTCAGAATTCAGGCGAATGCTGCCGCATTGGCAGACCTTTTGCAATTCAAGAAGAGCAGCAGTTTCTGGGATAACTCATATTGATAAAAACCCCGGATACGATTGCCTGTATAGTTTTTTTTGTTACCTTTGTGTATCCCAAGTCACTAGGAAGTCCCCAATGACTGACAAAAAATCATTTTTAAATATTTTATATGCATAAGATTTTTGAACTGAGAGACATGGGTGTGGAGCAACTCCATGCCATCGCCTCAGAACTCAACATCAAGGGTTTCAAGAAAATGGATAAAGACGCTTTAGTCTATGCCATTCTTGATGAAGAAGCAAGGCATAATGCACACAATGCCCCTGAGAAGCCTGCAAAACCGAAAAGAGGCCGTCCGAAGAAGTCTGAAGCAAAGCCGGAAAAGCCTGTAGAAGTATCCAAGGAAGAAGCAGTGACAGAAAAATCCGAGACAAAAGAGGTAAAGGAAGAAACTCTTCCTGTTTCAGAAGAAAAGAAACAGCAGAAGAAGAGAGGCCGAAAACCAAAGAATACAGTAAAGGAACCAGAAGTAAAAGAAGATAAACCTGCTGAAGTATCACCGGAGCCTGCAGATCAGGAGATTTCTGCTGGCACTGAGGTACCCAAGTCAGAAAGCAAGAAGCAGAAACAGAAGAGGAACAGAATACAGAAAGGACCACAGAACCAGAATCAGCCAGTCGCAGAGATAGAAGAAAAACCTGTTCAGGAAGTGGCTGAGGTACAGGAAGAAGTCCCACAAGTTCAGCAGCAGAAACCTCAGCAGAATAATCAGAACAACGGTCAGAACCGTCACAATAAAGACAACAGGAACAACCAGCAGACTCAGGAAAAACCTCGTCAGCAGCAACAGGAACAGACACCCGAATTCGACGGTGTAGTAGAAGCGACTGGTGTCCTTGAAATAATGCCTGACGGATATGGTTTCCTCCGTTCATCAGATTATAATTACCTGAATTCACCGGACGACATATATGTATCTCAGTATCAAATCAAGCAGCATGCACTCAAGACAGGAGATACTGTGACCGGTGAGATACGTCCTCCGAAGGCTGGAGACAAGTACTTCCCTCTCGTACGTATCAAATTCATCAACGGCCGTACACCGGAGTTTATCCGTGACCGCATTCCTTTCGATTTCCTTACCCCACTTTTCCCTGAAGAGAAATTCAACCTTCTCGGAAACGGTCATAACGACATGTCATGCCGTATTGTAGACATGTTCACCCCTATAGGAAAGGGACAGCGCGGACTTATAGTGGCACAGCCTAAGACAGGTAAGACCATGCTCCTGAAGTCGATAGCAAATGCTATTGCAGACAACCACCCTGAAGTATACATGATAGTGCTTCTTATCGATGAACGTCCGGAAGAGGTCACAGACATGGCTCGCAGCGTAAAGGCAGAAGTGGTTGCCTCGACTTTCGACGAACCGGCAGAACGCCATGTAAAGGTTGCCAATATGGTTCTTGAAAAGGCAAAGAGGATGGTAGAATGCGGACATGACGTGGTCATCCTTCTTGATTCGATCACCCGCCTTGCACGTGCATATAACACAGTCCAGCCGGCATCAGGAAAAGTTCTTTCAGGAGGTGTCGATGCAAACGCTCTCCACAAGCCAAAGAGGTTCTTCGGTGCAGCCCGCAACATCGAGAACGGAGGCTCACTGACTATTCTCGCAACTGCACTGACAGAAACAGGTTCAAAGATGGACGAAGTCATCTTCGAGGAGTTCAAGGGAACAGGTAACATGGAACTGCAACTCGACAGAAGACTCTCAAACAAGAGAATCTTCCCTGCAGTGGATGTCACATTGTCAAGTACACGTCGCGACGATCTGCTCTACTCCCCTACTCTGGCAAACCGTATCTGGATCATGAGAAAATTCCTTGCCGACATGAACTGCATAGAAGCAATGGAACTCCTTCAGGACCGTATGCATAAATACGGAACCAACGACGCTCTGCTCCAGAATATGGACAAGGACGATATGTAAACAGACCAAATATGAAAAATACGCTAATGACCATCATCTGCCTATTGTCCTTTACTATCGGGGCACAGGCAGGTCCTGTTTATCCTACTGAGGTAAATACAGGAAATGCAGTAACAAAGGTTACATTCTACTCACCTGAAATCGTAAGAGTGGTGAAGGTTCCTGCAGGAAAATCCGGTAACACCAGGGAAAGTCTGGTCGTAACTATGCAACCTCAGGATGTAAATGTACAGAAATCTGAAAATTCAACTTCAGTCACACTCAAGAGCCCGGTCCTTACAGTCAAGATCGACAAGAAGACCGGTCTTGTACAGTTCCTTTCAAAAGGGAAAAACCTCCTGAAAGAGAAGTCATACGGATTTGAGGAAAGGACTTCAGGACCTGATGCCGGAAGTTTCCGTACCACAATTGTCTATCAGTTGGACAAGGAAGAGCCTATATATGGACTCGGAGTCACTCAGGACGGTAAGTTGAATCATCGAGGCTCCACCCATATGAACATGGAGCAGAACAACACCCAGGATTACCAGCACGTAATCCAGTCCATCAAAGGCTGGGGTATCTTCTGGGACAACTACTCTCGTTCGCAGTTCATTGATAATGAAGAAGGTATGAAGTTTTCTGCCGAAGTAGGCGACGACATCGACTATTATTTCATGTACGGAGGTTCAGCAGACGGTGTGAATGCGCAGATCCGCAACCTCAGCGGAGACGTACCGATGTTCCCTCTCTGGACATTCGGATACTGGCAGTGCCGCGAACGATATAAGTCGGTCGATGAACTTCTTGAAGTAGTTCGTTGGCATAGAGCAAACAATGTCCCTCTCGACGGTATCATCCAGGACTGGCAGTATTGGGGCAGCAACTATACATGGAATGCCATGGACTTCCTCGCGGACACATATACCAACGGACAATGGATGGTCGACGAGGTGCATAGAAACAATGCCCATCTGATGATAAGTATCTGGGCAAGTTTCGGTCCTATGACCCAGGCTTTCAGAGATCTTGAGTCAAAGGGACTCCTCTATGACTTCCAGACATGGCCTCAAAGCGGTCTGAGCGCATTCTGGCCGCCGCGCATGGATTATCCGAGCGGAGTACGCGTATACGACGCGCTTAGTCCTGAAGCCAGGGAAATCTATTGGAATAATCTCAAGAGACTCGTCGACTATGACATAGATGCATGGTGGATGGATTCGACGGATCCGGACTTCTTCAATCCTCAGGACAGCCATTATGACCATTCTGCAGGGGACGGTACATGGAGAAGATACAGAAACGCCTTTCCTCTGGCATCTGTCAGCGGAGTATACGACAATCTCCGCGCAGATTCTGAAGAGAAACGTGCATTCATCATGACCCGTTCAGCATTTGCCGGCCAGCAACGATATGGTTCCGGTCTATGGAGCGGTGACGTGAATTCCACTTGGGATATGCTCCGCAAGCAGGTGCCTGCAGGACTTAATTATACAATGACTGGATGTCCTAACTTCAACACGGACATCGGAGGATTCTTCTGCAGCAGTTACAACACAATGGGCAGCGGATCCGCACCAAAGAATCCTCAGTTCCAGGAACTTTATGTAAGATGGATGCAGTATGCATTCTTCTGCCCGGTCTTCCGCAGTCACGGAGCAGATGCTCCTCGTGAGATCTACCAGTTCGGTCAGAAAGGCGATGCTGCTTTCGATGCAATAGAAAAGACTATACGTCTCAGATATCAGTTCCTTCCTTACATCTACAGTACTGCATGGCAGGTTACAGACAATGACGAGAGTTATCTCAGGGCACTTGTATATGACTTCGCTTCAGACAAGAAGGTATGGGATATGACTGACGAGTTTCTTTTCGGAAAGAACATTCTAGCAACGCCTGTCGTAACTGCTCAGTATACAGATGAGAAAGTCATCAGGACTAACGAGATGACAGGATGGGACAGGAATGAAGTTGCTCAGAAACTGGCAGAATCTGTTAATTTCAGCGAGAACAAGACTGCTGTCAAATATCTCCCTGCAGGTGCAGACTGGTACTATTTCTGGACTGAAGACAAATATAAAGGCGGACAGGACGTGACTATCGAAACAAAATTCGATGAAGTACCTATGTTCGTACGTGCCGGAAGTATCATTCCTATGGCACCTGTCATGATGTATGCTGAGGAAAGCAAGTGGGAGAATCTTGATATTGTAGTATATCCGGGCGCTGATGCAGAATTCACTCTCTACGAAGACGAAGGAGACAATTACAATTACGAGAAAGGGGTATATTCTACCATAACCTTCAAGTGGAACGACAAGTCAAAGAAACTCACCGTAGGCGCATCTCAGGGCGAATTCCCAGGTATGCTGAAGAACAGGAAGTTCAATGTCCGCATCGTCGGTCAGGAGGGTATAAGAACTGTTGATTACACTGGTCAGGAAGTCACCCTATAAAACTTACTGTAAAAAGATGAACGGTCCGACATGCTTGGCCTAAGCATATCGGACCGTTCTGTATCATCGAGCATCATTTCATATCACGATGCTTTTTTCCGTCTTTGTGATGTTCTTTGTCTCTAGCCATATCAGCCTTTGCATCAGCAATCTGCCTGTCAAACTTCGCCTTCAACTGCTCCTTTGTAAGTCCCTTTGTCTCAATACTCTGTTGTCCTTCTTTCAGTTTATATCTGACCTGATTATTGAACATCTCGATCTTATCATATAGTTCAGCCTTCTCGATTGCATCACGATAATGGCGAAGTGCGCTCATCTGAGTAGGAAAAGTATAGACTCTTTCTGCAGCAACACAGACATTTCCGTCAAAAGTATAAGCCTTCACATCAACGATTCCATCATATATATGAGTATAGACGACAGTACTGTCGATTATATCCACTCTCATCACATCCGGACTATGATGACGTATAGCCTGATTCATGAACTCACGTTCCTGTTTCATCGGTTCATCCATAGCCTTCCTCTGCTGAGCGTTCTGACTGTTACATCCTGCCAAAGCAGCCATCATGACTGCAACTGACACCATTAAAACAACTTTTTTCATAACACTAATAATTAATAAACACACTGATTGCGTGACAAGTCAATTTCTGTGCCTTTCGACGTTATTAACGGAATTATTACCTTTGCAAAGTAAAACGGAGCATAATGAAAGACAGAAGCATTCTAGCCGGAAATATCGCATGCTTTTCGGCATACGCTATATTCGGAATCAATATAATAGTATGTAAAGATCTGACCGGAGGCCATCTTATATCACCTATAGCAATCTTCACTCTGCGTTCGATCGGAGCAGGTGTCCTGTTCTGGGTGATTTCCTTATTCATGCCAAAGGAAAAGGTGGACAGAAAAGACTACCTCAAGATATTCGCAGCCGCCTTTCTGGGTTATTTCATGACGCAACTCACATTTCTGATGGCAATACCTGACATCACACCGATGCACTGTTCCATCATCAGTTCAATGTCTCCGATATATACAATGTTCATTGCTGCAATCGTGCTGAAGGAACCTCTCAGTCTGCAGAAAGCAGGAGGTGTGCTCATCAGCCTGGGCGGAATAATATCCCTTATCCTGAATAACAGCAACGGCGGATCAGGAGTTACAGAGAGCAAGGTTTCCGGGCTTCTGCTGATGTTTCTGAACAGTTTGAGTTTCTCCCTTTATCTGGGCATATTTAAGCCTCTGATAACGAAATATTCGGTCATTACGTTCATGAAATGGATATTTCTTTTCTCAGCATTGATGTCGCTGCCGCTTTCCTTCAGGGAAGTCTTCTCATTCTCATGGGTTCAAATACCGGCGGTGCAGATGTGGGAAATGGGATACCTTATCATATTCGCCACTTTCATGGCATATTTTCTTATTCCCTTTGGTCAGAAAAGGATACGTCCTACCCTTGTAAGCATGTACAGTTATGTGCAACCCATCATTGCTGCCATAATCAGCATCATTCTCGGTATGGATATCCTCACATGGCAGAAGGTTCTTGCTGCATTGCTGGTATTTACCGGTGTACTGGTTGTGAGCAGAAGCCGCACAACAAAATAAAAGACTGACTAAAAAGTCTTCTTACACTGTCATATTGAAGATTTCTCCATTCGCTTCGCTCAGTCGAAATGACAATGTCGGGCTTTTTAGTCAGTCTTTTATATGAATCAGAGATAAGGTATCTATCAATACTGATCCCAACTCTTTATCTGGATATCGTCGAGAGACATCGCGCAGAATGCTCGTATGAAGGCAGTTGCCAGACGCGCATTCGTAATAAGCGGAATATTGTAATCGACAGCAGCACGACGGACATAATATCCGTTTGTAAGTTCCTTATGAGAGAAATTCTTAGGGATGTTGATCACAAGATCGAGTTCCTTATTTGCAAGCATCTCCATAGCCTGCTTATATTTACCAGCAAGTTCAGGATCCTGAGCCTCAGTAGGCCAGATTACTCTTTCAGCAGGGACTCCGTTTTCGTTCAGATATCTTGCAGAACCTTCTGTTCCATAGATTTTATATCCACGCTCATGAAGGAGTTTACATGCTCCGAGAAGATCAGCCTTCTGAAGTGCATTACCTGAAGATATCAGGATGTTCTTCTCAGGGATTTCATATCCTACAGAAAGCATCGAATTGAGAAGGGCCTCATTGAAGTCATCACCAAGACATCCCACCTCACCGGTTGAGTGCATGTCGACACCAAGGACAGGGTCAGCCTGCTGGAGACGTGAGAAAGAGAACTGCGAAGACTTGATACCTACATAATCAAGATCGAATGCAGACTTACGAGGCGCTGCCGGCTTGAGTCCAAGCATTGCTTTAGTTGCCAGTTCGATCATATTGATCTTAAGCACTTTGGAAACGAATGGGAAACTTCTTGAAGCACGGAGGTTACACTCGATGACCTTGATATAATTGTCCTTTGCAAGGAACTGGATATTGAATGGTCCTGTAATCTCAAGGGCTGAAGCGATCTTCTTCGCGATCTTCTTGATTCGACGTACAGTCTCTACATAAAGTTTCTGAGGAGGGAACTGAATCGTCGCATCACCTGAATGTACACCGGCAAACTCGACATGTTCAGAGATTGCATATGCGATGACCTCACCATTATCTGCAACAGCATCAAATTCAATCTCCTTACACCTCTGCATGAACTCAGACATCACAACCGGATGTTTTTCAGATACTTCTGCAGCAAGTCCAAGGAAGTTGCGAAGTTCCTCGTGGTTGTAGCATACGTTCATGGCTGCACCAGAAAGCACATATCAAGGACGCACAAGAACAGGGAAACCTACCTGATCGATGAACTGATCCACCTCATCGAAATTTGTAAGTTCCTTCCACTTAGGCTGGTCGATTCCGAGAGCATCAACGATAGAGGAGAACTTGTGACGGTCCTCAGCCTTATCGATTGATGTAGCCTTCGTACCAAGGATATTAACCTTGTTCTGGTCGAGACGGAGAGCGAGGTTGTTAGGAATCTGTCCACCTACAGAAACCACTGTTCCGTGAGGATTCTCAAGGTCGTGGATGTCCATTACACGCTCGAATGTGAGTTCGTCGAAATAAAGACGGTCACACATATCATAGTCTGTAGACACTGTGTCAGGGTTGTAGTTGATCATCACTCCCCTGTATCCCTGATTGCGGATTGTCTGGAGAGCATTGACAGAACACCAGTCGAACTCTACTGAACTACCAATACGGTATGCACCAGAACCGTGAACAATTACTGAATTCTTATCATGCTGATACTTAACGTCATGGAAGTTGCCACCGTAAGTAAGATACAGGTAGTTTGTTGCTGCCGGATAGTCTGCAGCGAGGGTGTCGATCTGCTTTACATATGGAACCACGCCATGAGCCTTACGGAAGGTTCGTACGATATCCTCAGCCATCTCGCTGTCCATACCCTTATAAAGAGCATTCGCTACCTGAACATCAGAGAAACCTTGAACCTTGGCTTTCTTCAAGAGGTCAAGAGGCATCTGCTCACAGGAATCGTACTTGCGCATCTCCTTATGAGTATCGACAATACCCATAAGTTTGTTCAGGAACCACTTGTCGATCTTTGTAAGATCATGGATCTGATCTACAGTATAACCAGCCTGCATTGCCTTGCTGATCACAAAGATACGGTTATCTGTAGGCTCGTTGAGAGCCTCATCTATATTATCAACCTTTATTTCCTTGTTGCCTACGAATCCGTTTGCACCTTGTCCAATCATACGGAGACCCTTCTGGATGATCTCCTCGAAGTTACGTCCGAGCGACATCACTTCTCCTACAGACTTCATGCTTGAGCCGATCTTGCGGGATACGCCGGTAAACTTCGAGAGGTCCCAACGCGGTATCTTGGCCACAACATAGTCGAGCGCAGGTTCGAAGAATGCAGGAGTCTGCTTTGTCACGGAATTCTTGATATCAAAGAGACCATATCCGAGGCCGATCTTTGCTGCAACAAATGCAATCGGGAATCCAGTTGCCTTTGATGCGAGGGCTGATGAACGACTCAGACGTGCATTCATCTCGATCACATAATACTCCATTGAATCGGTGTCATATGCATACTGCACATTACACTCACCCACGATACCGATATGGCGTACCATCTTGATCGCAAGGTCATGGAGGAACTGGCATTCCTTGGCGCTGAGGGTCTGGGTCGGAGCGACAACGATCGACTCACCTGTGTGGATACCGAGCGGGTCGAAGTTCTCCATGTTACAGATCGCGATACAGTTGTCATAGCGGTCGCGCATTACCTCGTACTCGATCTCTTTCCAGCCCTTGAGAGACTTCTCCACGAGCACCTGAGGAGAGAATGAGAATGAACTTTCGCAGAGGGTAACGAGTTCTGTCTCGTTGTTACAGAAACCTGAACCGAGACCACCGAGTGCGTAAGCAGCACGTACGATCACTGGATAACCGAGCTCTTTAGCTGCCTCTTTAGCTGCCTCTACAGTCTCGACTGCGTGTGACTTGATGGTCTTTACGTTGATCTCTGCAAGCTTTGCGTTGAAGAACTCACGGTCCTCTGTGTCCATGATTGCCTGAACCGGAGTACCGAGTACCTTCACGTTGTACTTGTCGAGGATTCCTGTCTCGTAGAGATCCACACCGCAGTTAAGCGCTGTCTGGCCTCCGAATGCGAGGAGGATGCCCTGAGGAGCTTCCTTCTGGATTACCTTCTCTACGAAGTAAGCTGTTACAGGAAGGAAGTAAACCTTGTCAGCTACCTGCTCAGATGTCTGGACAGTAGCGATGTTAGGGTTGATGAGGATGGTCTCGATGCCTTCCTCTTTGAGGGCTTTGAGGGCCTGTGATCCAGAGTAGTCAAACTCACCGGCCTGACCGATCTTGAGTGCTCCCGAACCGAGCACTACTACTTTCTTTATATTGTTGTCAATCATAATCTTAGAGCTTTGAGATGAACTCATCAAATGGTGTGACATTCTCTGTTAAACCTACGCATACCTCTGGGGAGAAGTTAAGGCCTGCGAATGGCTTTGTCCTGTGACGGAGGCCGTCGATTGCGCCGTCATTGAGGTTTGTGAAGTAAACTTCCCAGTCTGAAGGGACTGTAGCAGGCTTCACTGTGCGGCAGACATTCTGTGATGAAATGTATGTGCGGTTAGTTCCCTCTTTGCGTACAGGCTGGTTTGCGCCTCTGTGCGGATGCTCGAGGTTTGCGAGTCCGCATCCTGCAGCTACTGCGAGGAGGTGGAAACCGAGGCCGAGACCGAACACCGGCTTGTTGCCCTCGATCACCTTCTTGAGGATCTCGATTGTAGCAGAGCACTCTGAAGTGCAGCCAGGACCGCTTGAAACATACACACCGTCATACTCCATTGAAGTGAAATCGTAGTTGTAAGGAACTCTGATCACTTCTGCGCCTCTTGCGATGAGACCGCGGATCACGCTGTGCTTTACACCGAGGTCAACAACCACGACCTTCTTTCCTTCTGCTGTAGCAGCCTTGCTTCCGTTGATGTTTTCAACCTCCTGAGCAGGCTGTGCAGGATAAACGATCGGAGCCTTGCATGAAACATTTTCCGCTGCCGGAACTTCAGTTACGGCCGGAGCGGTTGTTCCCTCTGGGATGATATATCCCTTCATCGAACCCTTGTCGCGAAGCACCTTGGTGAGCTCGCGTGTGTCGATGCCATATATACCTGTGAGACCCTGCTCATTCATCCATGTTTCAAGGCTCTTTACTGCCTCCCAGTTGCTGTACTCCTCGCAATAGTCGAAAACGATGAGGCCAAGTGGGTGGATCTTGTCAGATTCAAGATTCTTTGAAAGGCTTTCAGCCAAAAGTTCTTCAGACGGAACACCGTAATTGCCGATCAAAGGGTAAGTGAGGCAGAGGATCTGCTGGTTGTAGGCCGCATCAGTCAGTTGCTCAGGATAACCTGCCATTGACGTGTTGAAAACGACCTCGCCGCCGACAGCCTTAGTGGAGCCTAACGAATAGCCATGGAATTCAAGGCCATTCTCAAGACGAAGTGTTGCTTTAAGTCTCATTTTATATCAGTTGTTAAATTAATAATTTCCGTATATAAAAAAACGACCACTTCTCGATTAGAGAACATGGCCGACAGTAATAGTAATAGGGAAACAGAAAGACTGTGCATTATCTTGTAATGCGTTCACCTTAAGGTATGTATCAGAGTAAGCTCGTTTACACATAATTGTTCCCTATTTAAATCATACAAAGATAGGAAAAATTCATCGATTTGTACAAATTAAATTGCTATTTTTGCGGTCGCAAAGACAGAGATTATGTATATAAGAAACGAAGACACAATATGCGCACCGGCGACGGTGCCTGGAACAGGATCGATTTCGGTGATCAGGGTCAGCGGCCCAGAGGCCTTGACCGTGGCCGACAAGGTGATAAGATGCCGCAAGGGAAATATATCATCAGCCAAGGGATATACGCTAAAGTTTGGCTTCATATATAATAATATAAATAATTGTATATCTGCTGATTATAACACTTTATCTAAAGAAGAAATTATAGACGAAGTTCTGGTAAGTATCTTCAAAGCTCCGCACTCTTACACAGGTGAAAACTCTGTCGAAATCTCATGTCACGCGTCCTCTTATATAGTGTCTGCGATTATGGATCTGCTCTATCAGGCAGGTGCCCGCGCAGCCGAACCAGGCGAGTTCACACAAAGAGCTTTCCTCAACGGAAAGATGGACCTTGCCCAGGCAGAGGCGGTAGCAGATGTCATCGCATCTCAGAATGCGGCTGCACATCAGGTAGCCTTCAAGCAGATGAAGGGAGGCTTCTCTTCAGAACTCAAGGGCATGCGCTCGGAGCTTCTCGAGCTGGTGTCATTGATGGAACTAGAACTTGACTTCAGCGAAGAAGAAGTGGAGTTCGCAGACAGGTCACGCCTTGACTCCCTGCTCGAAAATCTCATCGCTCATGTGACAAGACTCATCGACTCATTCCGTCTTGGAAACGCCATTAAAAACGGAGTTCCTGTAGCCATTGCCGGAGCAACCAACACAGGCAAGAGCACCCTGCTCAACGCCCTCCTCGGAGAGGAGCGCGCCATCGTTTCTGACGTCCACGGAACAACCCGTGACACCATCGAAGAGACCCTCAACATAGACGGAGTCCTGTTCAGATTCATCGACACAGCCGGCCTTCGCGAGACCACTGAAATCGTAGAGAAGATAGGTATCGAAAGGACCTTCAAGAAGCTTTCCGAAGCAACCATCGTACTCGGAATGGTAGACCTGACAAGAGACGAGCAGAGCACCCTCGAGACAGTCTCAGAGATCCTCGAAAAAGTAGACTTCCAGACTCAGAAACTGGTCATTCTGCTCAACAAAACGGACATTATAGAGGTTAACAAAAATGTTACCACTATTAACAATATTGTTTCTCTCATTGATTCAAAGGGTGTTAAATCACATACTGTTAATGAGGCAGATTTTGCTGTTTCAGGACGTCCAGAGGCTGCAGAAAACGACGAAAACGTCGTAAAACTCCTCCCGATCTCAGCAAAAACCGGCTCCGGTATCGCTGATCTCCGAGCCATTCTCGCCCAATCTCAGCGCGACCTCCTCGGCGACAGCGACACCACTCTGGTCACAAACCAGCGCCACGTCCAGGCCCTCTCCGACGCCCGCACTTCCCTCCTCCGCGTCCGCACCGGCCTCGCCGACGGCCTCCCGACCGACCTCGCCGCCCAGGACATCCGCGAAGCAATCTACCACCTCGGCTCAATCATCGGAGAGATCTCGACGGACGAGGTGCTGGGGAATATTTTTAGGAATTTTTGCATCGGAAAATAAGTAGTTGATTATCAAATAGTTAAATCAATCATAAATGATTAATATAGCACTCTTTACGGGTGCTATATTTGTTTGTGCAAGCATCGTTGTTAATCGTTGCTAAGCCTTTTTACGCCTGTTTTTGTACCTCC
>JAZRGY010000057.1:0-2117 GCA_045644485.1 Candidatus Cryptobacteroides sp.
TGGTGACGAGTCTGCTGATAATGATGCAATGAAGGCTTTCCAGGCAAGATGGCAGGAGATCGGTTTCGTTCCATTCAAGGAGAAGGATAATATAGCACAGGCATATAAGGCTGCTATTCAGGAGAAGTTCCCTATCAAGGAAAGAAATGCCCGCAGAGGACGCGTTTCACGCCCTCAACTTTCTGAGAAAGACAGACTTATCCAGAAATACAATCAGTTGGAGCAGGATATCGTGACATATGAGAACAATATAGGTTTCTTCTCGATGTCAAAGAATTCAGAACCGCTCATCAAGCAGATGCAGGACCGCATCGTTACAGCAAAGGCAGAACTCAGTGCGCTTGCTGAGCAGATCAGGGTGCTTGATGCTTCAGAAGAAAAAGAGTAATAAATTTTATATAATCGGATGAATAAGAGTAATTTGATCGGTTTTGTGCTGATTGGAGTGATCCTGTTCGGATTCTCATGGTATCAGTCAAGACTTGAGAGGGAAAGAAGGGAGGTTCAGGCTCAACTGGACTCCGTAGCAAGAGTCGAGCAGATGGCTGCGATGGCCATAGACTCTATGAACAGGGCACAGGGACTTGTGTCCGATGATGGTGTCAAGGTAATGACCATGCCTGCATATAAGGACAGCATGCTTACAGAGGCTCGTCTTGCTCAGGAGAGCATTTACAGGCTCTCAAACGACAAGATGGATGTTGAATTCACAACAAGAGGTGCTCAGCCTTATTCAGTGAAGATCAATGACTATATGACCTTTGACAGTACTGCGCTTTATCTTGTAAAGCCGGGTTACAGTCAGTATGGTGTCAATATTTTTGCCGGTGAGAATGTAAATACAAAGGATTTTGTATTCCAGGTGGTTGAGCATACCGATTCGACAATCGTGATGCGTCTTCCGTTCGTAGGCGGTGGATATATACAGCAGAAGTACGCTCTTTCAGAAGGAAGTTACATGGTGGATAATGAACTTTCTTTCGTTGGAATGGAAAATGTGATTCCTAGAAATGTGTCAATGCTTGATATCGATTGGTCACTTGTCGTTCCTAGACTTGAAAAAGGATTCAAGAATGAGACTCAGTATTCTAAACTGAACTACTATTTCTCTGGTGACAAGAAGCCTGAAATAATAGGAAGAGGCCGTGACGGAAACAAACGCGTCGATACGAAGATGAAATGGTTTGCATTCCAGCAGCAGTTCTTCTCTGCCATCATGACTTCAAGGAACGAGTTCGCTTCTGCGGATCTTTCAATAGATTTCTATTCGGAGGAAGAATATAAGGCAGAGGGTAAACTCATGGCTTGTACAGCAAGTCTTCGTTCTGATTTCCAGGCCGGTTCAAGCAATGTTGTTATTCCATATGAGTTCTATTTCGGTCCTAATGACTATAAGACTCTCAAGAGTTATGACCAGAAGTATGAGAAGATAATCCCTCTTGGAGGATGGCTTGTAGCGTGGTTCAGCAGGTTTGTCATTATCCCATGCTTTGACCTTCTTGGTAAGTTCATAAGCAACTACGGCCTTGTGATTCTCCTGATGACTCTTCTTATCAAACTTCTCATATCTCCGCTTACCATCAAGTCTTACAAGTCTTCTGCAAAGATGCAGGTAATCAAGCCTGAGATGGATAAGATCAATGCGAAGTATCCTAATGAGAAGGATGCTATGAAGAAACAGCAGGCTACGATGGAATTGTATCAGAAGGCAGGAATCAGCCCTATGGGAGGCTGTCTTCCTATGCTCCTTCAGATGCCTATCCTCTTTGCGATGTTCCGTTTCTTCCCTGCATCAATCGAACTTCGTCAGCAGAAGTTCCTTTGGGCTGATGACCTTAGTGCATATGATTCGATCTGGGATTTCGGTGTGAACATTCCTCTTCTCGGAGACCATCTTTCATTGTTCGCCCTCCTTATGGCTGTTACAATGTTCTTCTACTCGAAGATGACTTCAGGTCAGATGGGTGATGATCCTAACATGGCAGGTATGAAGTTCATGAGCGTTTGGCTTATGCCTATAATGATGTTCTTCATCTGTAACAACCTGTCAGCGGCTCTCAGTTACTACTATCTTCTTTCGAACATCATCACAATGATAATGACATGGTACATCCGCA
>JAZRGY010000058.1:0-34424 GCA_045644485.1 Candidatus Cryptobacteroides sp.
AGGGTGATGCCCGCTCCGACCTGATAGCCGTTGTTGAAAGAGGTAGTAGATACATAGGTATTGGTCTCAGGGTCCACAGATCGTCCGAAGTTTGAATATGCGTATGTTCCGGCAGATACTTCCGGTGTGAACACCCTCAGGATGGCATCCCTGCGAGCAACACGTGCATCATCCACATCCATCTGCTGGATCTTCATCTTAGCAGAGTTCTCGACGGCGTACTGCATGCACTCCTTTAGAGTCATCACATTCTGTCCATAGAGACTATATGTGCATCCTAGTATCACCGCCAAGCAAAATAGTTTTCTGGTAAGGTTCATTTTATATAATATGGTTATCTTTGTTCGTGCCAGATTATAACACTTGCTGTGCCAGATTGGTTAAATGTTTGATATATAATTGTTTGTGTTTTGTGGCAAGGCGGAGGTGCTGTAAAGAAACTTTACACTTCTGTAAAATGGTTTTTATAACCGGAAATCATATGGATTCTCTGAATGACAGTTCATATATGCATGGAATTTGTTTCTGAAACACTAAGTAATAGATGGATAAATACTATGGAAGAGAGGATTGACATTCGTTCGGATTATGACGGATTGGGCCTGAGCATACTTGTTACAAGACCGAAAACCGATCCTGTAGCAGTGCTTCAGGTGGTCCATGGGATGAAAGGTCATAAGGAACGCTTTCTGTCGTTTATGACATTCATGAGTGAACATGGGGTGTTATGCGTTGCAGGTGACTTGCGTGGTCATGGTGCCAGTGTCAGGAAAGAGGAAGACAGGGGATATATGTACGACGGAGGTTATATTGCTCTGGTCGAAGATTTAAAGCAGGTTACGGATTGGATACATCAGACCTATCCTAGCCTTCCTGTTTTTCTTCTGGGCCACAGTATGGGTTCTCTAGCGGTCCGTACATATATGAAGAGTCATGACGATGCAGTATCTGGAATATTTCTGTGCGGAAGTCCTAGCAATACTCATATGTCCTTTGCCGGTCTCTATCTGGCCCGTTTCCTATGTCTGTTCAGGAACGGGCGTCTCAAGACCGGGATGATTCAGAGGCTTACCTCCATGGTATATAACAGAAGATTCTTCAGGGAGGGGCCGGAGGCATGGACATGTTCGGATGCAGATGCCCGTAGAAGATATGCTTCGGATCCTTTATGTTCATTTGATTTTACCGCAAATGCAATGAAGGCCCTCCTGTCGATGATGAGGGAAACATATTCACTGGACGGATGGAGTGTTGATAATCCTGATGTACCTATATATTTCATATCAGGAGGTGACGATCCATGTATGCGAGGCGAATCTTCTTTGCATGCTTCCGCTCAGCATCTGGCCGATCTTGGCTATCATAATGTGACTTCTGCCATTTATTCCGGAATGCGTCATGAAGTATTGAATGAGGTCGGGAAGGAGACTGTATGGGATGATATTCTTACACATATTTTGGATGCGAGGTAAGTAATCCGGATTTTTATTTATAACTTTAACCAGATTAAATAACACTACCATGAAAAGATTGTTTTCCTTTGTTTGCGCCGCTGCATTTCTTGTAGCATGCGCTTCGGGACCTGTGGCTCCTGAAACCGTTCAGTCAAAGATCGTAGATGAGGGTGGTACCGGACCGTACAAGGCTCTTATGTTTGAGGCTCCTGCATTTGAGGCTCATACAGTATTTGCTCCTCAAGACCTCTCAAAGTTCGGAAAGAAGAATCCTCTCCCTGTCCTTGTTTGGGGTAACGGTGCATGTACAAATTCTCCATGGGAGCATTACAAGTTCCTTAACGAGATCGCTTCACACGGTTTTCTTGTAGTCGCTACAGGTCATATTCCGATGGAAGAAAAGCCTTATCGTGGACCTCAGTCCACTTCAGCACAGCAGTTGGAATCTGTAGACTGGGCTATCGCACAGAACGCTGACAAGAACAGTCCGTTCTACGGCCGTATCGACGTTAATTCCATCGCTGCAGCAGGAATGTCCTGTGGTGGTCTCCAGACTTTGGACAATTCTGCTGATCCTCGCTTCAAGACCCTCATGATCATGAACAGCGGTCTGTTTGTAAATCCGGCAGGTGCTGTCCCAGGTATGCCTATGCCTGAAAAGGAAAAACTTCAGAAGATTCAGGTCCCAGTACTTTACGTTCTTGGTGGACCGGAAGATATTGCATACGCAAACGGAATGGACGACTTCTATCGCCTTACAAAAGTTCCTGCATTTGTTGCAAACTATCCTGTAGGTCATGGCGGAACATATCGCCAGCCATATGGCGGTGAATTCACAGTTCCTGCTCTTGCATGGCTTCAGTGGCAACTTAAGGGTGATGAGGAGGCTGCCAAGATGTTCAAAGGCGATCCTTGCGGTCTTGCTCTTCGCGACGACTGGACAATGGAAAAGAACTCACTTATCGACTAAAGACATATGTTGAAAAAAATCAGCCTGACCGATCTGGTCAGGCTGATTCTTTATAATCTGATACCTACTGAGAATTCGAGATATTCGGCTTTTATACTATGTGATTTGATTGCGAAGCCGACATATGTATCTCCAAGTTTAGGGAAATAATATCTTACTCCAGCCTTCTCATAGTGCCATCCGCGCTCACGGTCATCCAACTTCTCATTAAGTTCCTTGTCATTGACTCCCTTGTGTCTGTATGGATATGCTCCGATTGCCACATGCACTGCGAAGTTCTTCCAGTATACTTCCTGAACGACAGCCAATCCTATCGATATCGGACTATAGCCTGGAGAAGCATCTACTGCAGCATCTCCGTAAAGAATCCTGTCTGCTGCCTCGAGTTCCTTCATGTTTGAAGAGTAGAACATGTCGATGCCGAGACCTGTTGCGTATCTGAGAGAATATCTGTACAATGCGTCAAAACTAAGAGAGAATTTCGGGTGAGCCTTGAGGCTTGCCGCTTCTTCTTTGGTAGGTACTCTGGCAGGCTTGTTCGGATCACTATGGTCATATGCATATACATTCCATTCTGCCTGACAGGTGTGGACCGATCCTCCGAGTGTGATCATATACTGCATTCCCTTGTCATAATCCTTGACTTTCTTTGGAACGCCTTTGTACTTTGTGTACTCATAGTCAGAAAGTCTGTAACGGGCAAAGATACCGCCTCCAAGTGCATTGATCGCTTCGTTAGGAAGTGCCAGACGACCGTTTGAGTAGTGGCGGAACATGAAGTCTGCTCCGATCTCCCACCTTTTGCCGATATGGAGTTTAGCAAATGCTCCCACACCGAAGTAGGCCATGAAAGGGGCGCTCAGCCAGTTGTTGCCTGGATTCTTTATAGGGTCATACTTTCCAGGGTTATATGTTCCTCCGAAATCAAACATATATCCCAGAGAAAGGTACCGGGTCCTTAAAAGCGAACGCTCGAATGAACCGTAAAGTGAATAAAGGTTTGGAAACTTTGTATGGTCGGAGAACTGGAAATGTCCCATTCTTGCTACTGACATACCTACGCTTATGACAGGGTAGCCGAACTGCTTGGCATATATGTTACCACTTTCCGGTTCTGTCTGGAAGCCAAGTTCAAGGTCATATGTCATGTAACCGAAAGTGGTCTGGTTCGGGTGTAGTTGTTCGATGTCATATCCATACCATCCCTCTCCGGAAATAGTCATGTTGCTGCCTTTTCTTACCTGGGCGTCTGCCGTGCCGATGCACATTAAAACTCCTGTGAAAACCAGGATTGCTGCTAATAATTTCTTCATATTTAAGTACTTATCCTAATAGGCTGTATTTGTGGGCTGCAAAGATACAACTTAAATCTCAAATATCAATATAACTATTTGTTACAAAATAAACCGGAAAAGAATTGATCGTTTTTGTTTTTTAATACCTTTGTATTAAAGAGCGAAACAGTATTTTGGGGAAGAAGATAAGTAACGAAGGGCCTGCGGAACTTTTGCGAATAATTCGTGGTAACTGGTGGGTAACTTTGCGTACCGCAGAATGCCGTGGAACCCCGTAAAATGCAGATGGGAGCAACCGCAGTTACTCCCATCTAACATGTAATAGCGCTGATTTTCAGTACTTTATCTACTAATACTCCTCCTCGTTAAAGAAGAAATCGTCCTTGGTAGGATAGTCTGGCCAGATATCTTCGATGCTTTCGTAGATTTCGCCGTCGTCTTCGAGTTCTTCAAGGTTTTCAACCACTTCGAGGAGCGCTCCTGAGCGGTTTGCATAGTCGATGAGTTCCTCCTTGGTTGCTGGCCAAGGTGCGTCCTCAAGTTTTGATGCAAGTTCAAGTGTCCAATACATAGTTCTATGTTTTAAATAGTTAGTAATCAATGTTTAACTACACCTTTTTTCTAAAGGGGCGGCAAATATAGATAAAAAAATCTATATTGCCGTTCTTTTTGTTAATTTTGCACAAAAATTATGCAAGATGGCTTACATTAAGGACGAAAGATACGACGAACAGACGACTGCAGAGATAGCGAGGCACTATAAGGAAATTCTTCGCCTCTTGGGTGAAGATCCTGAAAGAGAGGGACTTGTGAAGACTCCGGAAAGGGTTGCCAAGGCACTTCAGTTTCTGACTCACGGCAGTAATCAAGACGGTGCGGAGATTCTTCGCAGCGCAATGTTCAAGGAAGAATACCAGCAGATGGTCCTTGTCAAGGATATTGAATTGTATTCTACTTGTGAACATCATGTCATGCCTTTCATAGGTAAGGCGCATGTTGCATACATTCCGAACGGAACCATCACAGGACTCAGCAAGATTGCGCGTGTCGTGGAGACATTTGCCCGTCGTCTTCAGGTCCAGGAGAGACTCACGACTCAGATCCGTGACTGTATCCAGGATACCCTTCAGCCTCTTGGAGTTGCAGTAGTGATCGAAGCCTCGCATACATGCATGACCCTTCGTGGAGTACAAAAGGCCAATGCGGTCACAACCACATCGGCCTTCAGCGGTATATTTCTTCGTGACGAGCGTACCCGCAACGAATTTCTTAATCTGATCAGATAGAGATCCCTCGACAAGTTCGGGATGACAGATTAAAGATAAGCATCCTCTACGACCTTGGCGCTTCTGGCAATGAAGTCGCTGAGGTCTTTTCCTTTGAGCATGCCGTTCGCAAGAAGAGCAAGGTCAGTGATCTGCTTGAGGATCTCGTTTGCATCGGCAAATGCTTCAAGATCAGCCTTATGCGCCGCAGCAGCGGTTTCCTTAGCCTCTGCCACTGTCCTCTTTACATCTTCGGAAGCGTCTGAAGATGCATCTGGGATTACCTGTGCAGGTGCTACCTCAGTATCCTTTGATGCCATGATCTTGGATACAAGCGGGTTTTCCATATTGACTGTGATATTGTACATTGCAGGCATCTCACCATAGAAGTTCATTCCTCCGCCCATTGCCGACATTTCACGATAGCGACGCATGAATTCGCTCTGAGTGATGAGGATAGGTGTTGCATCTGCTCCAAGGTTGTCGGCCTGTACGTAGTACTGGTTCTCCTTAGGAAGTACGGTCTGGAAGATTACTGAAATGTCCTCCTGTTCTGTCTCAGAAAGTATAGGCTTCTCCTTATCTGTCTTAGGGATGAGGTTGTCGATGCTGTCAGAGTCAACTCGTGCGAATCGGACATTCTCCACCTTTGTTTCCAGGAGATTTACAAAGTGGCTGTCGAGTTGGCAATCCATCAGGAGTACATCATATCCCTTTGATTTTGCTGCTTCAACGAAAGTGTACTGGCTTTCTATGTCAGTTGCATAAAGGAATACGACTTTCTTGTCCTTGTCTGTCTGGCCTTCCTCGATACTTTTCTTATAATCCTCGATGCTGAAATACTTGCCTTCTGTATTCTTGAGCAGACAGAACTTCATGGCTCTGTCGCAGAATTTCTCATCTGAGAGCATTCCATATTCGATGAAGAGTTTGAGGTTGTCCCATTTCTCTTCCAACTGCTCGCGCTCGTTTCTGAATATCTCGTCAAGGCGGTCTGCTACCTTCTTCGTGATGTATGTAGATATCTTCTTGACGTTAGCATCGCTCTGCAGATAACTTCTCGAAACGTTGAGAGGAATGTCCGGTGAGTCGATGACTCCATGAAGGAGGGTAAGGAAATCAGGCACGATGTTGTCTACCGAGTCTGTAACGAACATCTGGTTGCAGTACAACTGTATCTTGTTTCTCGAGATTTCGACGTTGTTCCTGATCTTAGGGAAATACAGTATACCTGTAAGGTTGAACGGATAATCCACGTTGAGGTGGATGTGGAAAAGAGGCTCCTCTGCCATCGGATACAAGGTCTTGTAGAATTCGTTATAATCCTCATTCTTGAGATCTGCCGGCTTACGTGCCCAAAGAGGTTCCACCTTGTTTATTACATTGTCCTTGTCCGTATCGGCATACTTTCCGTCCTTCCATTCCTGCTCCTTGCCGAAGATTACAGGGATCGGCATGAACTTGCAATATTTGTTCAAGAGACCAGATATACGGTTTTTCTCTGCATACTCCTTCTCGTCTTCAGCAATGTAAAGGGTTATGACTGTTCCTCTGTCAGATTTATTGCATTCTGTCATCTCGTATTCTGGTGAACCGTCGCAAGACCACTGCACTGCCTTTGCTCCATCCTTCCATGAGAGAGTCTCGATTGTCACCTTCTCTGCAACCATGAATGCAGAATAGAATCCGAGACCAAAGTGGCCGATTATGCTGCTTAACTGGTCCTTGTATTTTTCGAGAAATTCGCCTGCGCTTGAGAATGCTATCTGGTTGATATATCTATCCACCTCCTCTGAAGTCATTCCGATACCGTTGTCGATGATCTTCAAGGTCTTCTTGTTCTCATCGAGTTCAATACGTACTGCAAGTTCGCCCAATTCACCTCCGAATTCGCCTGTGGCAGCCAGAGCCTTCATCTTCTGTGTCGCATCCACTGCATTTGCTACGAGTTCCCTGAGGAATATCTCATGGTCAGAATAAAGAAATTTCTTGATTACCGGAAATATGTTCTCGGTAGTAACTCCAATCTTTCCTGTTGTTGCCATAATATGTTTTCTATTGTTTATACAAAATGAGGTCACTCCATAGGAGCGACCTCACATAGTCAAATTATGTTCCAATGCTGTGAAACTGACGAATTGTCAGTTCCGACTGACATTATTTGTACATGAATCTCTTGATACTCATCTTAGGAGTCTTCTCGAATGGCTGGTCCATGATCTCTACGATGTTGATCTTGCTATATGCAGGCATCGACTTGTTGACCTCCGTCATAAGGTGCTTCTTGAAGTCTTCTGCATCAACACCTTCAGCCTTCATCTTCTCACTGTCAGTATAAACGAGAGCCACAAGTCTTGCACCTCTGTCGATGACGACTGACTCGATTACATATGGCTGGTTGTTCACTACTGCCTCGATCTCCTCAGGATAGATGTTCTGACCGTTTGCAGAAAGAATCATGTTCTTGCTGCGACCCTTGATGAAGATATTACCCTTCTTGTCAACAACACCGAGGTCTCCGGTACGCATCCATCCGTCTTCTGTAAATGCAGCCTTTGTAGCCTCTTCATTCTTGAAATATCCGCTCATGATGTTCATACCGCGGGCCTGAATCTCTCCGACCTTGTTGTATGGATCCTCTGAGTCGATGCGTACTTCGATGGTGTCGATGGCCTTGCCACAAGATTTTGATGCGAAATCCCACCAGTCTTCATAAGCCATGAGAGGTGCGGCCTCTGTCATTCCGTAGCCTACTGTGAACGGAAGTTTGAATTTCTTGAACCAAGACTCCACTTCAGGATTCAATGCTGCTCCTCCCATAACGATTTCGCGTACGTTTCCTCCGAAAGCGCTGATAAGGGAAGTGTGCACCTTCTTGAATATTAACTGATTCAGACCAGGGATAGCACAGATGACCTTCATTATCGGCTTGTTTACGATCGGAGCGACCTTGCTCTTGAAGATCTTTTCCATAACGAGTGGGACTGTAATCACAAGATATGGCTTCACCTCTGCCATTGCTCCGAGAAGGAGTGCAGGAGTAGGCGTCTTTCCGAGGTAATAGATTGATGCGCTTCCGCAGAGAGGATAGATGAGTTCGAACATCATACCGTACATATGCGCCATAGGGAGCATTGATACGATCGTGTCACCAGGGTATGAAGGAAGTCTCTTCTGACCGAATTCTACATTTGCAGAGATGCACTCATAGCGGAGCATGACTCCCTTAGGTGCACTTGTGGTACCTGATGTATAGTTGATGATGGCAAGGTTCTTTGCATTGTCTGTAGGATAGTCTACATCGTCGACAGAGAATCCCTTAGGATACTTTTCGTCGAAGAGGTTCTGAAGGTTCTCGTTTGCCTTGCTGATCTTTTCGTCAGCGGCATAGAGAAGTTTGAAATCAGCAGTCGATACTACCGCCTTTACCTGAGGCATCTTTTCGATATCGAGTCTGCTCCAGATGTCAGTGTCAGTGAAGAGTACTGTGCTTTCAGAGTGGTCGACAAGAGAGTTTACGCTGTCCGGGTGGAAATCAGCGAGGATTGGAACCACGACTGCTTCATATGTATTTGCAGAGAAGAATGCGATACCCCAGCGTGCAGAGTTCTTTGCACAGAGCGCTACCTTGGCACCCTTCTCAAGTCCTATGGCGTCATAGAGGACATGAAGTTTTGCTATCTGGGTCGCGACTTCACCGTATGTGAAAACTTCGCCGCGATAATTGCCAAGAGCAGGGCGCTCCCAGTTTGCCTTCATTGTCTCCTGAAGTCTGGTAAAGTAATGTTTCATTGTTCAGTCAGATTTTAGTTTTTTCGGTCGCAAAAGTAATCAAATTTGTTCTCGCGCACGTATAATTCATTATATTTGTGGTGAAACACTGATAAAAGTGGTGACTTTTTAGTGATTTAAAGCCTATTCTTATGAGAAAGACGCCAATAGTTGCCCTCATATATGATTTTGACGGCACACTCTCTCCCGGCAATATGCAGGAGTTCGGTTTTATACAGGCAATAGGGAAGTCCCCTAAGGAGTTCTGGACAGAAAGCGACAACATCGCCCTCGGCCAGGATGCGAGCAATATCCTCAGTTATATGAAACTCATGTTTGATGAGGCTCGTCAGGCGGATATAAAACTTCGTCGGGAAGACTTCAGACGATTTGGAGCATCTGTCGAACTTTTCAAGGGCGTTACGGAGTGGTTTTCCCTTATAAACGATTATGGAAAGGAAAGGGGAGTCAAGGTGGAACACTATATAAACTCTTCCGGCCTTGCTGAAATGATCGAGGGAACAGCGATTGCGAACGAGTTCAAACGCATATTTGCATGTTCTTTCATATATAATGAGCAGGGAGAGGCAGAATGGCCGGGTGTAGCAGTCGACTATACGGCCAAGACACAATTCCTGTTCAAGATAAACAAGGGTATACTCAGCGTACGGGACAACAAGAAGGTAAATGAAAGTCAGGCGGAAGACAATAAGCGCATACCATTCCCGCATATGATATATTTCGGTGACGGAGAGACCGATGTTCCGTGCATGAAGATTGTCAAGATGTTCGGCGGAAACTCCATAGCGGTCTATAATCCAGAAATAAAGAAGAAGGTAAATGTCGCGAAGAAACTGCTTCGTCAGCAGCGTGTCAACTTCATTACTCCTGCTGACTATACCAAAGAAAGCCGTACATATGAAGTGGTCTGCGCCATCATCGACAAGATCAAGGCCGATTGGGTGCTCACTCGTCTTTCCAAGTAATAAAACAAATTATCCTGCCAGTCGGCAGGATAATTTGTTTTTCATAGGATTAGTAAACTTTTACTTCAAGTTTGGCGTAAGCCCTTTCTGCCTTTGCCAAAGCCTCTTCCACTGTATCTGCAGTGGCGAGGATGACACCTACGCGGCGGTGGCCGATGATTTCCGGTTTTCCGAAGATACGGATCTGTACTCCCGGTTCCTCAACCACTTTTTCAAGGTTGCAGAACTCATATTCCTTTGTATTGCCTTCCACAACGATTGCCTTTGAGGCTGAAGGACCATAGAACTTGATTTCCGGTACAGGAAGTCCGAGGATTGCGCGTGCATGGAGAGCAAACTCCGACATGTCCTGTGATATCATTGTCACCATTCCTGTATCGTGTGGTCTAGGCGAAACCTCGCTGAAGATCACATCCTCGCCCTTGATGAAAAGTTCCACTCCGAAGATTCCGTATCCGCCAAGAGCGTCAGTTATTGCTTTTGCGATTGCCTCTGCCTTCTGGATTGCTACTGGTGCCATAGGCTGTGGCTGCCATGACTCACGGTAGTCGCCGTCGACCTGATGATGTCCTACTGGCTTTACAAAGGTAGTTCCTCCGCTATGGCGTACTGTCAGGAGAGTGATTTCATAATCGAAATTCACGAATCCCTCCACAATGACCTTTCCGCTTCCTGCGCGGCCGCCTTCCTGAGATATCTTCCAAGCCTTGTCGATATCCTCTGCACATTTAACTGTGCTCTGTCCATGTCCGGAAGAACTCATTACCGGTTTTACAACACAAGGGATACCGATTTCCGCCACTGCTGCATCGAACTCTTCGCGAGTCTCTGCAAATCTGTATGGTGAAGTAGGAAGACCGAGTGTCTCAGCAGCGAGCCTGCGGATTCCTTCCCTGTTCATTGTCAGACGTGTTGCCTTTGCTGTCGGAATCACATTGAATCCTTCCTCTTCAAGTTTGACAAGTCTGTCAGTCGCGATAGCCTCGATTTCAGGAATGATGAAATCAGGATTTTCTTCTTTGATTACAGCCTCAAGAGCGTCTCCGTCGAGCATTGACAGCACATGATTTCTATGTGCTACATGCATTGCAGGCGCATTTGCATATTTGTCGAGGGCTACAACCTCCACTCCATAGCGCTGGAGTTCAAGAGCAACTTCCTTTCCGAGTTCGCCTGATCCGCAGAGGACGGCTTTCTTACCTGATCTGGTGAATGTGGTTCCGATTTTTGTCATAGCAGTAGTTTGATTTGGATTTAACGGCGGCAAAGATAATAAAAATAAGAAGACGTCCACTAGTGCAGGACGTCTTCTGTAGATTATTTTGTCGATGATCAGTTGAAGGAAATGATCACGGCTCTATCCATTTCCGGTTTTGCCTTTGCGCTGACAGTCTCAGATTTTACGATTACTCTGTTTTCGTCGATTCCATACTTTTCAGAAAGGAGGTTGACGATGTATTTTCCTCGTTCTTCGCTCAGGTATTTGTTTCTTTTCGCCGTTCCGGTATTGTTGTCTGCAGATCCCATGATGACGATTGAAACCTGTGGGTCTGCATTTACTTTTTCGATGATGTTTCTTGCGTAGAAATCCAGATGCTGGAGTTCAAATTCGTCAAGAACAGCCTTTCCGATGCTGAAGTATACTGTGATAGGCTGCATTTCTACGATTTCTGTCTCGTCTGCTGTTTCGATGCTCTTGAGTTTCTGTACTGTCTTGTTCAGGTCGCTGTTCTTCTTCTGAAGACCCATGTTCTCTGCTTCCAGGGCGACATTTGCAGCCTCGAGTGCAACGATGGCAGTTTCAAGGATTGCTGTCTTTTCTGCATTGGCGGCTTCTACCGCACCAAGAATGCTTGAAGTCCTCACGAAGTTAGGCCAACCGAGGTCAAATGCAAGTCCTGCAGTTACAGATGGTAGAACTGCTGCTCCTGATGATCCGTGGATGCTGCCGTTCACTATAGTAGCCCTCATGTCGATGATGATGTCCAGTCTGTCGGTGAGACGGAGGTTGTGGAGCAGACCGGCACCCATAGCGAACTCATTGTCTGCAAAGTCAGAACCGCTTGTGCCGTATGAACGGAAGAACCCTGCATGCAGGTAAGGGACGAGGTTCCAGAATCGTGTCTCCTTGTATCCGCCTATAGCATTGGAGATGTTCCATAAAAAGTCACCATGGAAATACATGTATCCGTACTTGACTGTACTTTCATCTGTGACGGAGTTGAAATTCATGCCCTGATATCCTGCTCTCATTCCGATGGAAGGGGTAAACCATTTTCCGAAGTTTGCGTCTATGCTAGGACCGATCTTGATATCGTATCCCTCGTTCATCAGTACGTTGATTCCACCTCCTAAGCCGATGAACCAATTGTCTCCTAGCATGTTAGTCTCATAAGGACCGCGTACTATCGCTCCAGACTCATCTCTGTTTCCGTTTTCCTGGGCATTGACACTCACTGGCGCTGCCATAAGAACGGCAGCCAGAGCCGAGGCTCCATAAATTAAATAAAGACGTTTCATAACCACTAATTTTATTGTGTATGAAACGCCTTATACAAATTTGGTGTAAAAACCGTTATTTTTCGAAAAAATTTTTAATTCTCCTTTTTTGCCTCTTCCTCCACTGTAGGAGCGGAGTCCTTGTACTTGAACCTGCGTATCTTCTGGGTAGCAGTCTTTTCAAACGGTTCCTTCATCACTTCGACAGAACTTACCTGGGAAGCCTTGCTGACGCTCTTGTTGGTGATCTTCAGGAGTTTAGCCTTCCATGCGTCGAGTTTTTCATACAACTTATCCTCACTTTCCTTGTCCCATTCTATGAAGTTTTCGTTTGGCTGTACCAGAGCCACAAGACGGCCGTCACGTTCCACGACGATGGATTCGCTTACGCCTTCTACATTATTGATTACATTCTCGATTTCTTCAGGATAGATATTTTCTCCGGAAGGACCTAGGATCATGTTGCTGTTGCGGCCCTTGATGAAGAATCTTCCTTTCTCATCCTGCACAGCGATGTCGCTTGTGCGGAACCATCCATCCTCTGTGAATACGCTCTTTGTACGTACAGGATCCTTATAGTATCCGAGCATCACGTTAGGACCCTTTGCCACTATTTCGCCTTCTCCTGTTTCAGGGTTGACGTTATGGAGTTTGAGTTTAACGTTATATACCGGGTATCCGAATGATCCGACTGTCCTCCAGCCTTTCATTGAATAGCCGAGGAGTGGGGAGGTTTCTGTAAGACCGTATCCGATAGCATATGGGAACTTTGCCTTGAGCAGGAAGTTCTCCACTTCCGGATCCAGTTTCGCACCGCCGATTCCGTAGAACGATATATGACCTCCGAATGTCTTCTTTATCTTCAATCCGATGATCCTGCACATCAGTCCATTCATGTGCTCGTTCATCCATGTGAGGGTGCGGCTCTTTTTTATGGTCGGTAAGATGCTTCCCTTGTAGACCTTCTCGATGATCAGAGGTACTGTCAGCATGGTTGTCGGCTTGACGATTTTCAATGCCTTCATCAGCAGTGATGCCACAGGAGGCTTCGGAAGGTAGTATACTGTCGCACCGCAGTACATCGGATAAAGCATGCTGAGGGTCATTTCAAGAGTATGGGCCATTGGAAGTACTGACAGCCATCTGTCTTTCTCTGTCCTTTTGCATGCGTGGTAGCATGTGATGACATTCGACGCGAGGTTGCGGTGGCTGAGTACTACTCCCTTGGCGCTTCCGGTCGTTCCGGAAGTGTATATGATTGTCGCTATGTCGTCCGGAGTAGGTACTGCAGTCTTGCCGTCGCATGTGAACTTTTCGTCATCGGACTGCAGAACTTCGAATGTGTCTATGTCTATGACAAGTGTCATCCTGTCACGGCATGTCTGACTCAGTTTTCCGGCAAGTCTCTGAGAAACGAATATGACCTTGCTTTCGGAATGCTCCAGAATGTTTGTGACCTCGTTTTCTGAACTGTCCGGGAGGATAGGAATCGCTATTCTTCCGAAAGGTACTATGCTGAAGAATGCTACAGACCAGTTTGGCATGCTCTGAGAAAGGATGGCCACCTTGTCTCCTGCTCCGATGCCGTACTGTGTCAGTTTCTTGGAAAGACTGTCACACTTGCCCTTGAACGAAGTGAAGGTATACCCTCCTTCCTTTGTATCATACCACTGGGTGTACTGGTTCTTTGCATACACGGTGGTCGCATATTCATACAGTTTGGCAAGGGTGTCAACATATTTCTCCCTCATCCTCTGCATTCTCTTGTACAATTGTATCATATGGATCGTCTACTTGGTTATATACATCTCCGGATGCTTTCCTGTCAGGTGCATCTCTTCATACAGAGCCTGAATACGTGCCATATCTGCCTTGGCATCATCGGTAAGTTCCACCTTATGACCGCGGCTGATACGTTTTGTTCCCCAGTCGAAGTATCCCATGTATACAGGACATCCTACTTCGCGGGCAATGGTATGGAACCCTGTCTTCCATCTCTTTACCGGCTTTCTTGTGCCTTCCGGTGCAAGAGCCAGATGTATTACAGGAGTAGCCTTCATTTCCTTTATTACGCTCAATGCTGCGTTGCCGCCTCTTTTTCTGTCGACTGGAACACCTCCCATCTTGCGAAGAAGCCATCCGAGAGGTCCCCAAAAGAACTCTCCCTTTATCATACAATACGGCTTTCCTCCCACAGATACATAATAAAGATATGAAATCACGAAATCCCAGATCGATGTGTGGGGCACGCCGAGTATTATGCATTTGTCTTCAGGGGCTACAGGGTCGACCGCAGTCCAACCCAATGTGCGGAGTAGCCATCCGCAGAATTTTCTCCACATATTATTATATATTTACGTCTTCCAGTTCCTGTGCGCTTCTGAGGTTCCTG
The DNA here is from genome assembly GCA_045644485.1 of Candidatus Cryptobacteroides sp. GTDB lineage: Bacteria > Bacteroidota > Bacteroidia > Bacteroidales > UBA932 > Cryptobacteroides. The sequence continues at coordinate 14,633 of JAZRGY010000058.1, forward strand.
CTGATGAAGATCTGTCGGTCAATAGTGTTTTCTCCCATATAGAACTCCATGATGTCAGCCAGAGGCTCCTCGTCTCCGAGCCTTACCTTCTTCAGACGCATGTCCTTGCCTATGAATCCGGTGAACTCGTCCCAGGAGATTTCTCCAAGACCCTTGAATCGTGTTATCTCCACCTTGCCCTTGAGTTCCCTTATAGTCTCTTCCTTCTCTTCTCTGCTATAGCAGTATTTAACTTCATTCTTTGTCTTTACTCGGAACAGAGGTGTTTCCAGAATATAGAGGTGACCGCGTCTTATGAGGTCCGGGTGGTATTTCATGAAGAATGTAAGAACAAGCATACGGATGTGCATTCCGTCGTCATCGGCATCGGTCGCCACTATGATCTTGTTGTATCTGAGATCGTCGATGTCCTCCTCCAGTCCGAGGGCATTGATGAGGAGATTGAGTTCCTCATTCTCGGCAATCTTCTTTCTGCTTTCCTTGTATGAGTTGATCGGCTTGCCGCGGAGCGAGAACACGGCCTGGGTCTCTGCGTTGCGTGCCTTTGTGATGGTTCCGCTTGCAGAGTCACCCTCTGTGATGAAGATGCTGGTCTGCTCGCGAAGTTCTTCCTTGCCTGCAGGCAGTTTGTCCTTGAGGTGGTACTTGCAGTCACGGAGTTTCTTGTTGTATACGCTGGTGCGCTTGTTGCGTTCCTTTGTCTTCTTCTGGATAGACGAGATCTCCTGACGTTCCTTCTCTGAAGAAACTATCTTTGCCTGCAGTGCAGGGATTATCTCCTTGTGCATATGGAGATAATTGTCAAGAGTTGTCTTTACGAAGTCGTTGACGAAACTTCTGATTGTCGGTCCCACATCATAGCCATGTGTTCCGTCCTCATTCTCTATCACCTGGTTCCACATGTAAGTGGATCCGAGTTTTGTCTTTGCCTGATTCGCGAATATCGGCTCCTGGATCTGGATGCTTATGGCTCCGATTATTCCCTGACGGATATCTTCAGGAGCAAAGTCCTTCTTTGCATATGTCTTGAAGAATTCCTTGAGAGTCTTTGATATGGCCTCCCTGACCGCTACAAGGTGGGTACCTCCGTCGCGTGTGTTCTGGCCGTTCACGAACGAAGTTATGTTCTCTCCATAACTGTTGCCGTGGGTGATTACGATTTCGATGTCTTCTCCGGAAATATGGATAGGCGCATAGAACGGGTCTTCCGACATCTTTTCGTTTATAAGGTCCAGAAGGCCGTTCTTTGAGATGTATGGCGTACCGTTGAGGTTCAGGGTAAGTCCCTTCTTCAGGTAAGAATAGTTCTTTATCATGGACTCTACAAACTCGATATTGTATGAATAGTCCACGAAAAGATTCTCGTCAGGAGTGAATTTCACGTATGTTCCGTTCTTTTCCTTTGTCTCCTTCATACCGTCCTGGACAAGTTTTCCTGCCGCAAATTCGGCATACGAACACATCCCGTCACGGTATGCTTCGACATAGAAATATGAAGAAAGGGCATTCACCGCCTTGAGACCCACACCGTTCAGACCTACTGACTTCTTGTAACCCTTCGAGTCATACTTTCCTCCGGTGTTCAGGATACTTACTGCCTTTACGACCGAATTAAGAGGAATGCCTCGTCCGAAGTCCCTTACAGTGACTTCCTTTTCTGTCACCCCGATCTGTATCTGCTTTCCGAAGCCTGCAGAGAACTCGTCGATAGAGTTGTCCACTACCTCCTTCAAAAGTACATAGATGCCGTCAGCAGGATCGTCACCCTTGCCGAGAGTACCGATGTACATACCGGGCCTGAGTCTGATGTGCTCGACACCTTCGAGGGTCCTGATGTTATCGTCGCCGTAATTCTGTACGTTATTTATATTTTCTGTCGCCATATTCCTAAAAAGACATAATCATGCAAAGATAGTAATTTTTTAATGAATGGCGCTTTTTTATATTTTTAGACATGTTCCGGATTTCCGGAAAGATGCTCTTAAAGGCTTTCTATCGTGTTGTTGGTTTGTTTGTTTTGATAAAATGTTTAAATTTGCAGGTTATAAGATTTTTAACCGAATGAGAAAAAGATGGAATAACTTCTTCCGTGCGTCTTTTATCTCTTTAATTGCCAGTACATTGTCCTCATGTAATCATGACTTTGGGGACATGCTTCAGACCCCACAGGAAGTAGGGTTTTATGCTGGAGGAGCAGAGACGCGCACGGAAATGCTTCAGAACGGCCTTTCTGCCGTTTGGTCTGCCGGTGATGAACTTGCCGTATGGGCAAAGAACTCATCTGGTGAGTTTACTTTAGAAAATCAGGTGTTCAAGACTTATGGTATAGATGGGAAACGTGGATTCTTTACATCTACGCTTGCAGGCGCTATGCCTGAAGGTACATATACATATTACTGTACCTATCCGGTGCCTGAGTCAGTGAACGGAACTGAAGTCACATTCAATCTTCCTGCCGTGCAGGATGGTAAAGTAACCGGAGGTGCGGACATTATGATTGCCACTCCGGTGCAGCATGGTGCTCTGACTCCGGTACCTGCTCCGGAGGACGGTACAGGAATGAGAATGACGATGAACCGCATGATGCATCAGTTCAGGTTTTATGTTCCGGAGGATGACCAGATGCTTGGTGGAGAAAAGATCGAGCGTATTCTGCTGGAATTTCCTGTACCTGTTGCCGGAGATGTAGTTGTTGATTTTTCGAAACCGGAAATATCGGCAAAATTGTCTGGAAACGGGCATACTGAAATAGACCTGAACCTTGTGCAGCATATCGGGGCGTCTTCAGAAGATAGTTATGCCTGTCTGTCCATTGTTCCTACAGACTTCGAAGCGGACCAGTCTCTTAAGATAACAAGGGCTTATACTGATGATAAGATTCTGCTCTTCGATCCTATAAATCTTAACGGAAAGAATTGTCTGCCTGGACATTCCACACCGGTAAAACTTAAGGTTAAGGAGATTGTGGATTATCCGTATCATCTCGATTTTACAGTTACTGAAAATAACCTTGGAGAGGGAGTGAATACCATAAGATTCGTGGCTCCGGAGGGGTGTGACTGGAAGGGTAACGGTTCAAATGAATTTGAGTATACCCCGGGATCCAAGATCAATAAAGGCGATGTTATCAGTTTTTATTTCGATTATTCTCAGGAAGGTCTTTATCGTGATTTCAGCGGAAAGGAAATCACTGTATTCTATGATAGCGACCATGCTATAGTATCAGAGAAAGTGAATATAGATGATTTGACAGGGTCTGATGCTGCAGGTGTTTCTCTTACGGTTCCTTATCTCTTCTATGAGGACTTTGCCGGTCTTAAGGCTTATGATGGTGATTATAAGGCTGGTCCTTATACTTCAGTCGAAGGTGCCAGCACTGCTGCCAGAGATCTGACCGAGTATGGACTTGCAGGTTGGACAGGTGCCCGTACCGGTTGCGACGCACAAGGAACAGCGATACTGGTAGGAGGTCGAGTGGATTGTGTAATTCTGGGAGCGACTCGTGCATACGGACGTCTTGACTCTCCGGCCATGACTTGCCTGAAGAAAGAGGCAAATCTAAAGGTTACATTCAACTATTCCGGTAGCAGAAGCGGTTCGTCTACATATTATCCTGTCGGAATCTTCACATCTACAACAGATATCGGACCTCTGAACGGTTATGCGACCCAGTTCAATAATGATCAGGTTTGGGTGCCTGCCAATTATGTGCAGATACCGAATATCCCTACCAATGGTTCTGCTGCTGCGACCAATCTGCAGATGACAGGCGAATTGAAGAATTGTGACTCGCAGACAAGACTGTCATGGCATGTTGCCGGAATGGGATATAAAAATTGGAAGATCGATAATGGTAATCAGTGGATGTATATCGATAATGTCAAAGTACAGATAGCAAATTAAAGTTAAAAATAAGATTCAAAACCAATTTAAAATGAAACACTTGAAAACAATCTTCAGTGTGTTGGCTCTTTTGACTGCCTTTTCATGCGCAAAGACACCAGCACCCGGTGGTCAGGTAAGTTTCGAGGTGACAAGCAATCAGCAGATTGATGATGTGACCAAGAGCCAGGTGTCTGACTTTACAGAACTGCCTGAGGTATCTGATTTCAGTATTTCCGTTTCCTGCGAAGAGCGAGGCTATACCTGGAACGGAAAGATTTCGGATTGGGATCCGGCAACAATTCTTCTTGCCGGGGAATATTCGGTAGCGACATCTTACGGTTCACTTGCCGTAGAGGGCTTTGATAAGCCTTATTTTACAGGAACCGAGACATTTACAGTCAAAGGTGGTGAGCAGACAGCGGTCTCTATACCTGTAAGTCTTGGAAATACAATCGTCAAAATGGCTTTCAGCGAATCTTTCAAGAATTATTACCCTGAGTATTCTTTTAAACTTACTCGTGATGGCAATGAAATCGTAACCTTTGCTAAAGGGGAAATGAAGGCTGCATTTGTTGATGGATGGAAGTTTCGTCTCGAGGGTACTTTAGTCGGAGAAACAAATACAGTAAATATATCAAAAGACTATAGCGACCTTGCGCCTGCAACTGCATATACATTCAATTTTGATGTTACCAACGTAGGTGGTGCATCTCTTACTATCAAATTCAATGATACCGTGGAGATAATAGATCTCCGCGATTATGAACTCAATGACTAAGGAGGAATATCTATGAAGAAAAATATGATTCTTGCGGCCCTTTCTGTTGTTCTGATGTTTGCAGCATCTTGCCAGAAGACAGCGGTCAATAATGTTAATGGAAACGGTTTCCTTTCATTCAGCGAGTTCTCGCTCGATCTGGATGAAGAATTGGTCACAAAAGCGACCCCAGCAGGTGGTAACTATACTATTTGGGTCATAGATGCTGATGGTGAAGAAATCATCAAGACATCTTATGCAGAAGTGAAGAGTGGGGATAATAAGATTTCGATTCCGGCAGGTGAGTATACTCTTGTTGTAAGATCGATAGAAGAAGATGTTCCTTTCGCTGAATTCGAGCAGCCTGTGTATGGTGTATCTCAGGGTTTTTCTATTGTGGCAGGAGAAACTACTTCTGTAGGTGAGTTGGTATGTACGCTTCTGCAGTGCAAGGTGACCGTAGATTATAGTGATGATTTTCTTGCTACTGTTACCGGACCATGTGTGACTACAGTAGAGTTGACTGCAGGCTATCCGCTTGCATATAACCTTAATGCAGATAAGACATATGATCAAAGCGCGGGTTTCTTTGCTGTAAACGGATCTACAATGACAGTCAATTTCAGGGGTAGTGTGGATGGATTGGACGGTGTCACCATGAGCAAGACCTTTACAGGCATTACGGCAAAACAGTGGCGTCAGATCAGATTCATTCCGAAGAAGAACGAAGAAGGTAACGCAACATTTGATGTTGTGATCTCCGATTTGACTTCAGATGAGACTCTCAATGAAGAACTCGAGGCTGAGGAGACTATCCTGGATACCGATCCTTATGCTCCTCAGGATGACGGTGGCATCAGACTTCTTCTTGCAGAAGATTGCGACGACACCATTACATATACAGAGAAGGATGTTGTTTACGATGCTGATGGAAATCAGATCAACAGTACTGGAGTAGTCAATGTACCTGTTGCTCCTCTTTCAGAAGGTGGTGTTATAAATATGTCCATCAAGTTCAAGGCTCTCATTCCTGATGGTCTCGCCGGTCTTGAGGTGGATATTACCACAGATGCGGAGGAATTTGCCGGTGCTGTAGCCCTGGCTGGTGCAACTCATATCGACCTTGTCAATCCTACCTGTGACCCTATGATTTTCACTATTGTCCCTTTCCGTCATGGAAACGAGATCGTGGGGGAAACTGAGATTGACTTTGACCTTTCAAATGCACAGGAGGCCCTTACGTTGTATCCCGGAAATCATAAGTTCGTAATGACAATAACAGATGCAAATGGTAAGACAAAGGTCAATGAGATAACAATGGTTGTAGAGTAAGGAGGTATATCATGAAAAAGATAGTATTCGTTTTATCACTTATGCTTGCGGCCCTTGCCTGCAACAAGGTGGATATCAAGGAAGACGCTGGAGAAGGTATCCTCAATCTTACAGTGGATATTGCCTCCTCTACCAAGGCTGCTTTAAGTTCAGACGAACTTCTCAATACTGCTGTCATTAAGGTATATAAGGCAAATTACAAGGGACTTGTACGTTCTTATACATATTCTTCATTGCCATCTCCTTTCTATCTGGCTACAGACAGATATCGTGTGGATGTCCGTGCCGGAGAGTGTGTCAAGGAAGAGCCTTCTGCAGCCTCTTGGGATCAGAAGAGTTACTTGGGCTCTACAGAATTTGAGATAAGGAAGAATAATATTGAGAATGTTGCGGTCGAGGCTTTTGTTACCAATGCTGTTACCAAGATCACTTTTGACCAGACAATCGTAGATAATTTTGAAGAAGGATATGCTTTTTCTATAGGCCTTGACGCAGACTCTCAACTTGTCTATGACTCATCAAGGTCAGGTGCAGAAGGTTATTTTATCATTGACGACATCAAGAATCCGTCGTTTTCATGGACATTTACAGGAACACTTCTCAAGGATGGAAGTACATTTACAAAAACAGGTGTAATTGATGATATCGCTTCGGGAAAGGTCTATAAGATGAATCTTAAGTATACCATCAAGGACGGTGACCTGGATTTCGCTCTTATGGTAGATTACAATTCTGAGATTGTTGATAATACAATTGTATTCGATCCTGTTGTGACCGGACTTGTTCCTTCTTCTCCATTTGAAATATGGGCCCGACATGCGGTTGTGCATGCAAATGTGGATGCAAAGCAGAATCCGGATGCTATTGTTCAGTTCGGATATAGTTCAGACGGATCGGTCTGGGCTTATGCTGATGCTGCACAAAATGAAGACGGTTCCTATAGCGCGTCTCTTGCCGGACTGAATCCTGTAACTGATTATTCTTATTGTCTTGTTGTCAATGGTGAACATATCGGAGACCCACGCTCGTTTACTACTGAGTCTGCGCCTGCTCTTCCTAATGCAAGTTTCGAACATGTAAGTCTGGTGTATGATAAGAGCGCTAATAAGACCTTGGACTTTTATAAGTTCTATGACCCGGAATGTGGTGTGGAAGATGCGACTAAAAAATTCTGGGCCTCAGGTAATGGAGATGAAGAGTCTGTAAAGGGTATAGGCTATCCTGGCTCATTTGCCGATAGTGGAAAGGGTATCACAGTGCCGGATGAAACTGAAAAGGTGCATGGTGACAGATCTGTGCGTGCTCAGTCTGTGTCGGTTATGGGAAGCAAACTTGCGGCAGGAAACCTCTTCACCGGACAGTTTGTACAGACAGAGGGAATGAGCGGCGGTACTGTTAACTTCGGCCGTCCTTTCGAAGCACGTCCGACTGCTCTCAGGTTCTGGGCTAAATATACTACAGGAAAGATGGATTTCAGTGGTACTGCGGACGGCATCAAGTTTACCGGTTCAGATTATGACCGTGCTCAGATAAAGATTGCTTTAGGAACATGGTCACCTGATAAGTATAAGGGAACTGACGAGAGTCCTGTTAAGGTAAATACCACCATGACCAGTACATTTGTCGATTTCTATAATGATACCAAGGGTGGTACTGTTGCCAATGGTGATATCATCATCTATAGAGACGGCTATGACCTCAATCGGAATGGTTGGGCCGAATCGACGACCAGTGAGTGGAAGGAGTACATCATTCCTATAAATTATCAGAAATCTAATGTGTACCCTACTCATATCATAATTTCATGTTCAGCGTCCCAGTATGGAGACTACTTTGTCGGAAGTTCAAGTTCACGACTCTGGCTGGATGATTTTGAACTTATCTATGAATAATATTTGATGCGAAGATTTTTACTATTATTTACGGTTCTGAGTCTTGGTACCTTTTGTGCCGAGGCTCAGAATTATGACCGAGGATACGAGGCCCAGCCTTCTTCTCCCTTCCTGAAGAAGGGGACATGGATGGTTGGTGGCACTATGCGTTACTCTCAGCATATCAATGACGACTATAGTATTGCCGTCATCAACAGTATAAACTCGAAAGGCTACAACATTTCTGTCGACCCGAAAATGCTTTATATGTTCAGGGACAATATGGGTGTCGGCTTGAGATTCTCATATGACAGGAGCATGCTGGATGTATTGTCAGCGGACTTGTCTGTTTCAGATATCTCGATGAGTGTGAGGGATTGTTATCAGATACAACATAAGTATAGTGCTCATGCTGTTTACAGGGCTTATATCCCTTTAGGTAACTCGAAACGTATAGCCATGTTTGCAGACCTGCTCTTTGGCGGCTCATTTAAGCAGGGAAAGGCATTTAATGGTGGCGGCGACTATGTGCTGGGTACATATAATCAGTCATATGCACTGGAATTGGCTGTGGATCCTGGTATAGTGGCCTTTTTGACTGACAGACTTTCTTTGGAAGTCAACGTCGGAATATTCGGAGTAAGTTACAGATGGACGGATCAGATCCGTAATCAGGTGTCCAGCGGTCATTTTGACTCGACTTCTGCCGGATTCATGGTCAATCTTCTGTCTCTTGGTGTTGGACTTTCATATTATTTCCTATGATGAGATCAAGATGCATATTATCGGTGGCCTTCATGATTTTGGCCGCCTTCACATCTTACGCGCAGTCCGAAGATATGAATACAATCTCTCTTGGAGAGGAAATAATGCCGAAGGATACCACTAAGCAGAGACGTTTCAAGAACCGTCTTATTGCTCCGAAAGGGGAGTGGCAGTGCGGTCTTTCTGTAATGTATGCTGATTTTTCAAGTGAGGATTCGGATTATATGCTTGTGCTTCAGGGAATTGATGCCAGTGCTTCAATGTTGAGGCTTGCTCCCGAGGCGGCATATACATTCGCGGACAATCATGCATTGGGTCTCAGATTCCAGTATTCCAATGTCAATGGTCTGGTGGATACTGCGACTGCCGACCTTCTGGGCAATCTGAGTCTGTCCGTTGATAATCTCCATGCCATTTCCCGTTCTTTCAGTGCTTCTGTCTTTCAGAGGACTTATGTGGGATTGGATACTTATGGACGCGTGGGTATATTTTGGGATTATATATTAGGTGTTTCAAGGACCAGATCGCAGTTTTATAGTGGCGATGCTTCATCAGCGTATTCGTTGAAAAAGAAGATTCATCTGGGATTTGCGCCGGGAATAGTGTATTTCCCTATGAATAATGTTTCCGTACAGGCTAGTCTTTGCCTTGCTGATCTCTCATACAGCAACATGACTGCTTATAATGACGGGAATGTAGTGGGCGTACGTAATGCGTGGAAGGCTCAGGCGAGTCTTAATATATTGGATATAACTTTGGGACTTACAGTACATTTCTAGGATGAAGAAACTGATATACATAATTTTCACATTGTTTACTCTTACCGGATGCATCACCAATGATATCCCGTATCCGGTTATTGCTCCTAATGTGCTTTCGGTTGATATTGACGGTGCAGAGAAAGTGGACATAGATAATGCAAACAGGGTAATTACCGTCTACCTCCAGGAGTATGTGGATCCCAGGAAGGTTTCTGTAAAGTCGATAGATGTGGATGTTGAAATTGCAGAATTGTCATCGGGAATTATCGGAGAGCATGATATGTCGGTTCCTTATAAGTTTGTGATCCGTACGTATGATGATTATTCCTGGACCTTGGTTGCGGTTAAGCAGGTAGAGCGTTATTTCACTGTCAAAGGTCAGATAGGAAGCAGTGAGATTGACGAAGTGAACTGCCGTGCAGTGGCGACCGTGGGTAAGGACACCGATCTGGAGGCCATTACCGTGACCTCGCTGAAACTTGGACCGGAAGGTATCAGTACTTATTCGAAGGAGATGTCCGAACTGAAGGATTTTACTGACGGAGAGTCTGTGGAGGTGACTTTTTTTGACCAGACTCAGGTCTGGAACCTTTTTGTTGAGGTTTCGGAGGTGAACGTAGACATTCTTGGTGTCAATCCGTGGGCACGCAAGGCGTATGTAAAGGCTGCGGGAACAGCCGGATTGGACAACGGTGTGCAGTATCGCGAAGTTGGAAGTCAGGAGTGGCTTCCTGTGCCTGAGGCTGATATTACATATGACGGAGGTACATTCACTGCACTTCTTACAGGATTGAGACCTGATTCTACATATGAGGTGTATGCGTACTCCGGTGAAGACAGGACAACTGTATGGGAATTCACGACAGAGTCGGCAACTCCTGTACCTAACGGCAGTTTCGAATATGCCAGCAAAGTCGCAGGAAAGGACTATTACAAGTTCTATGACCCTGCATGCGGAGTGAATGACGGTATGTATATGTTCTGGGGATCAGGTAACGGAGAAGGCTCAGAAGGTGTCAACGGATCAGCGAACTTGGGCATAGTCATTACATACATCGATACTGAAATCAAATATGATGGACGTCAGTCCGTACGTGCCCAGACCAGTCAGATGGCCGGAATGCTTGCGGCAGGAAATCTTTTTACAGGCCAGTTTGCAGGTCTTGTCGGAACTAGTGGCGGTATGGTCAATTTCGGCCGTCCATGGACTTCACGTCCGACTGCGCTTAAGATAAGTTGCCGATATACCACAGACAGGATGGACATCATCAAAGGCTCACCTGCAGGATTGACCCTCACCAATGAGGATTATGACAGGGCGGAAATCAAATTTGCAATTGGTGATTGGGATTACAGAAAGTACGGCGGAACAAAGACAAGTCCGGTGCATATAAATACAACGGATTCAGATACATTCGTCGATTTCAATACTGATGCATCTACAATTGCGAACGCCTCACTTGTGATACACCATGACGGATACATCCTTAATGGTGCGGAAAAGGTTGATGCCGAGACAGGAGAATGGATCGAATATGTTATTCCTCTCAATTACAGAAGCCTTGAAAAGATTCCGACTCATATAATAATCTCTTGTGCAGCATCCCAGTTCGGGGACTACTTCACAGGATACAGCGGGTCGAAACTCTGGATTGATGCAGTGGAACTGATTTACTAGTGGACCTGATTTATCCGGTTTTAAATAAAGAGCATTGCCCCGAATCCTACGAGCAGTGCGACAATGCAGTTTAAGAGTTTCGCCCAGGCGAAACTCTTTCTGCTTTCTGCCAGAAGAGGGATGGATGCGTGGCCGTCCTGTGATATGGAACTTGCGAGAAGTACAGGGAACGGAACCACTCCGGTAGCGAAAAGAGTTACGAAGATCATATGCGGACCGGATTCCGGGATTATGCCTATCAATGTAGCCAATATGATCATAAGAGCCGTGTTGTCGCTGATCCAGTGGTCAATGTCTACATATTGCAAGCCGATACCGAGAATCAGCAGCACGCCGAAGGTCCATGCGAATATTGTCGGGAGATGTCTTTTGACTATGTGATCCCAGAGATGGTCATCGACAAAGTGGTCAGAGGCGAACAGAAGTACCATGAGTACGATTACGCTCAATCCTGCGAAAAGCACGTTCATCCAGTCTTCGCTCAAAAGATCGATGCCGTGACTTGTGATTTCTTCTTCATGATGCTGGTGTTCGCAAGCCTCTGTATGTATGTGTCCTTCATGTTCATGTGCAGCATGGTCGTGTCCCAGATGGCCTGTGGCCAGTGCTATAATGAATATCGCAAGACCTGCAAACATCAGCATGCGTTTCCAGCCGTAATGTCTTTTTGCATCATTATGACAGGATTCTTCTGCATTGACATCTTCATGTACCACATAGCCGTCATGGCAATCGGTGTCCGCTCCGCAGTCGGAATGGTCCTGCATGTCACATTTTTTCGAATGTATCTTACCGTGAATGAAGTCCACAGCGACTCCGGTCAGAATTGCAAGAACGAAAAGCACGACAAAGAGAATCATTGCCTGTTTAGGTATCATAGCCAACATTACGAAGGCTTCGTCGCCAGAAGATGCGATCATCATAGCCACAAGCGCTCCGAAACTGAACATCCTGTGGGTGTATAAGGAGACGGTAGCGAATCCTCCCATACATCCCGGAATCGATCCGAGCAGGGACGCAATCACTACCTGTCCGAACTTTGTCTTCTTCAAGCCTTTGAACACCAAACCTTTGGATTCTATGTTCAGAGACTCGATCATCATCATCATAACCACCACCAGTCCGGTAATCAGCACTGCATTCCTTACCGCATCCAATATAATCTCACCCATAGCGTAAATTTGAGCAATATTTTTAGTTGATGTTGTATGAAAGCGACATCAACCAAAAATCATTCAATGAACCCTGCAATGAAAAGATTGACGATAGGCCTGAGCGGTGAGTTTGTGGTGAGAGTGACGATTGTGAGCGACTCTCCCTTAGGTATGTCTGTTGTGTCCAACTCAATGCTGAATGTCACAGACTGTCCAGGTCCTGCATCCGGAATTGTCCCTGCTGAGATCTTGGCGTCAGCATCGACCTTATAGATCTTGAAAGGCATCTTGCCGTCGTTCTTGAAAGTATATTCCGCAACGACCTTCTTACCCTGACGTACCTTTCCGAATGAATAAGTACTTTCCTTGAATGCAGGTCTTGGACCGTTTCTCTTGTCATCTGCCGATACTCCACTGAAATCTTCTCTGGTAAATGCCCAGAAACCGATCTTCTTTTCCCCTTCGCTGCTGGTATATGTCTTTCCGTTTATCACAGGAACGGCCCAATAATAATTCTTGCCCCAGAGGGAACGGTCTGCGGTTATCGTGTATGTCACTTCAGCCGTACTGCGCGCAGGAATCGGGTTAGGGGAGACTGTCAGTTTGAGATTCTTCGATACCTCTGCAAAGGTTACTGTCATAGGAGAATCTGAAAGGTTTGCTACCATGATCGACTCGCTCTTCTGGCCGTTCTGGTCCATGTTGCCGCATTTGTTGATATTCTCCTTGAATCCGAGACTGCCGTAAGATACAGGATAAAGTTCCTCAAGAGGCTTTATACGGTCTTGAGAAACGCCACGGAGTTTGAGGATGACAGGCTTCTTGATGTCTGACAGATACATTGTCAGACTCTTGTCAAAAGGATACGGTCCCTCGTCGTTTGAGTATGTGACAGAAACTGTACCTGTCTTTCCCGGACGTATAGGCTCTTTGGTCCAGTCCACGTTTGTACAGCCGCATGTGGTGGTTACATTATATATCACCACAGGCTTGTTTCCTGTATTCTTCAAGGTGAATGTGCATGATACCGGACCGCTGTCGAAGAGGATGTCTCCGAAGTTATGTACAAACTTGTCGATTTCGAGCCCGTCGGTTATCTTTTCCTGTGCTGATGCGCCTATGCATGAAAGCATGAGGACCGCTGCAAATGTCATGAATAATCTCTTCATCATATCGTCAGATTCATATCAAACATCACAAAGATAACATAAATCGGGCTATCCCTGTCTTTGAATATTGAAATTATTGCTTAAATTTGCATTACAAATGCTTTCAGGCATTGAAAATGTAAGGAAACATTAACATTTTAAAAGATATTACAATGGCTTACAGAATTACAGAAGACTGCGCAGCATGCGGATCATGCATGGCAGAGTGCCCTACAGGCGCAATTTCAGAGGGTGACATCTATAAGATCGACCCTAACGTATGCATCGACTGCGGTACATGCGCAGACGCTTGCCCAATGGGAGCAATCGTTTCTGAGTAATCAGCGTACAAAAACAGAAAAAAGGTCCGGAAACTTCCAATGAGTTTCCGGACCTTTTTTCTGGCTGTGCCAGTCCCTAGTTCTTAGGGGCTGACACGACCTGTACAAGATTATTCTGTGCAAGGATAGCCTTAAGGACAGCCTTGACATCTTCTGCAGTGACTGAATTTACAGCAGTCTCATACTCTGCGTCTGAATTGATGCCGAAATCGTACCAGTTGTCGAGAGCACCCATCCAGTAAGAGTTGCTGATTCTCGACTCTGGGATGTTCTTCTTGAGGTTCTCCACTGCCTTGCTCATCTGCTCGGCTGTCGGGCCGTTCTCTGCGAGATCCTTCAGTCCCTTGACAGCGAGTTCTATGAGTTTTGGTGCAGCCTCAGGATTGGTGTCGAATGCTATCTGTATCATAGCCCTTTCGATAGGAATTCTCTGACCTGCCATAGCAGTTCCTACTCCGTATGTACCACCCTCATCCTCGCGGATTGTCTTTGTGTAGATCATATCGAGGACATAGTTTGCCACTTCAAGAGCAACCTCTGTCTTTGTGTCGATCGGCATGTATGCGCTGTATACCTGGAATACTGTAGACTTAGGTGTTGCCATTACAAGTTCAACGGTTTTCTCTACCTCTCCCTTTGCTAAGTTGATGAAGTTGGCTTCGTTGAGTTTGCGTGCCTTCTTGTTCTTTGCAATCGAACCGATATACTTCTCTACCATAGGCTTGAGTGTCTCGAGGTCTACATTACCTACAATAGTAAGTTTTGCACCTGCTGCGTCCTTGAAGAGTTCGCGGTATACCTTTTCTATTGTTGCGAGGCTTGCCTTCTCTACAACCTCCTCGTTGAGGTCAACTACACGTGGGTTGTTGCCGTAGAGAACCTTGTTCCTCTCCTGCTGGAACTGGAAGTCTGGATTTGCAAGGATATTAGGAAGAAGGGCCTTTATCTGCTGGATACCAGGCTCATATTCGTTCTGGTCGAAACGTGGGTCAGCAAAATACAGATATGCGATCTGGAGTGCTGTCTCAAGATCCTTAGGAGCGCACGCAGCCTGTACTCCGTGGCGTGTATTGCTGATGTATGGGCTTACAGAGAGACTCTTTCCTGCAAGCATCTTAGGAACCTGTGTTCCGGAGAACTTCGATATACCTGAGTTCTGGAGGAAGAGAGACCAGATGTTGTCTTCAAATGAGACGAGGTCTTTTGTTGCGATAGCGTTCTTTCCTCCTATGAGTTCGATGTTGAAGATCACCTGATCCTTTTTGTGCTGGGTCGGAAGCACAACCACCTTGACACCGTTGCCGAGAGTCCACTCTGTCGCTCCGAATGCAGTTTCCTTTGCACTCTTTACTGCAGAACCCTTGAGTGCGTCTGCGTTGAGGAAAGGCTCGTTGAGGTTCTCCTCTACATTAGCCTCGATCTCTGCCTGTGCTACAGCAGCAAGTACTCCTGCAAGTTCAGCCTCAGTAGGATTTGCGAGACCATCCTTTTCAGGACCCTGATATGTGATGACGATATTGTCTGAAGGAAGAAGTTGTGCAACTACCTGATTGAGAACCTGGGCGTTGATCTGAGCGCAGAGGGCCTGTACGATCTGGAGTTCTGTCTCTGGGTCCATGTATGCTTCGTTGTCGAAGAAGTTGCTCAGAAGAGGCTGCACAAGTTCAGCATTCTTGCGTGTAGGAGCCGCTTCTACTGCCTTCTCGCAGATGCTGATGATGTTGTCCTTTGCGCGCTGTACCTCACCGTCATTGAATCCATATCTCTTCATCTTTTCGATCTCGGTCATGAGGGCAGTGAATGCCTCTGTTGAAGCACCGTCCTTGAAGAGTACTGCTGCATTGTAAGCCTCACATACGTTGCAGAGGTCTCTTGTGAACAGACCTGCTGCGAAGAACGGCGCATCTGGTCTTGCCGCGATGTCGTTGAATCTCTCGTCCATGATATCTGAAATGATCATCAGGAGGAAATCGTTCATGTATGCGACATCAGTGTTCTGGAATTCTGTAGGAATCGGATCGTGTTTCCACATGATGTCGATGCGTGAGTTCTGTGCCTCAGGGTCAGTTATGATACCGACGATTGGCTCTGCATTTGCGGGGATTGCCGGTTCATCCTTTGCTGCAACCTCTGCCGCAGGAATGCTTCCGAAGAGATCCTTGATCTTCTGTTCAACCTTGTCTACATCCACGTCTCCTACAACGATTACTGCCTGATTGTGTGGCTGATACCATTTCTTGTAGAAGTTTGTCAGGCTCTCATACTTGAAGGTCTTGAGTTGCTCCTCACCTCCGATGAGGGTTCTGCGTGCGTAGTGGGTGTCTCCATAAAGATATGGGAGAGACTTTTCGAACATTCTCCAACTTGCGTCGCTTCTCTGTCTCTTCTCCTCGAGGATCACACCTCTTTCAGCATCGATCTCTTCCGGATTGCATGTGACGAAGTTTGAATAATCGTGGAGGATGAGGAGGCATGAGTCGATGATGGTCTCTCTTACCACTGGAATATTGTTGAGCATGTACTGGGTCTGCTCGAAACCTGTGGATGCGTTGATGTTTCTACCGAACTCTGCTCCGATGCTCTGGAGGTATTCTAGAAGCGCCTTACCTGGGAAGTTCTTGGTTCCGTTGAAGCACATGTGCTCGAGGAAGTGGGCGAGACCGTCCTGGTCGTCTGCCTCCTGATATGCGCCGACATTTGTGGCAAGGTAGAATTCAGCCCTTTGTGCTGGCTGTTCATTGTGGCGGATGTAGTAAGTCAGACCGTTCTCCAGTTTGCCGACCTTTACTTCTGGGTCGTTGGGAAGAGGGGTCTGTCCGAAGGCAACCGCAGCGGCGAATATCGCCGCAATGAAAATGAATAAACGTTTCATGTTCAGGTTGTTTTTATGTTATTGTTCTGAATTATCTGCATTAGACGCAATGACATGCGTACAAACTACAAATATAGGCAAAATATCGTATTATTAGGATTTTAGGAGTTCTATCTATGATAAAAATGTATATAATATCGATTTTGTCAGGAGGTGTATCTGGAAATGCTTGTTTTCAGTTACATATGTATCCGATAAAATAATTATATTTGTTGTTGTAATGATACTTTATATATGTTTGAGGATTTCAGATTGAAGGTTTTTGCTACTGTTGCGGAAGTTGGAAGTTTTACAAAGACTGCAAAAATGCTCGGCATTTCACAGGCTGCTGTCAGCCAGAACATTGCGGAACTTGAAAAGGCTGCAGGACTTAAACTTTTTAAAAGGCTTCCCCGTGAGGCTCTTCTTACCGAGGCTGGGAAGGTGATGCTCAGGCATGCTTGCGACATAGACAGGTCCTATGATCATGTAAAGGTATTGTTTACGCGCATTGAGCCATTTGTGTTAAGGATTTCTGCCTCTGATGAGATTTATTCTTATTTCATAGATCCTTTGCTTGCAGATTTTATTCTGATACATCCTGAAATCGATATAGAACGAGTTTCGTCCGATGATGCTGATCTTGTGATAAGAATGGTCCCGGCATCCCGGTCCCTATGGGATATACGTACCGATAGTTTGGCCAGAATCAGAGTCGGTGTTTCCGCGCCACCAAAAAATATGGGCGATTCTATGATCGCCCATGAAAAATATTCATATTTTGACCTTCTGTATCTCCCGTCACCTGCTTTCTGTGATACCGGAGCGTGCAGGTCGCTTAAAGCGTATCTGCAGGCTTTCTTATAGATTCAAGCCATCTTCCGAGTGATGTTTCGAATTCGGTTCTGGCATATTTGAATACGTCGTTGCCCTTTCCTACGAATTTTTCACTTCTGAAGTTCCATCCGTGTCCGCCATCAGGGTAGATGTGCATCTCGACAGGAACTCCATGTCTTGTAAGGCTGCTGTAGTAACGCAGGCTGTTCTCGACAGGAACAGTTGTGTCGTCTGTACAATGCACTATGAAAGTAGGGGGAGTGCTTGCACTAACCTGATTCTCCATAGAGTATCGCTCTGTGAGTTCTGCATACTGTTTCTGTACTGCTTCCCACTCGTCTATGGTCATGCTTCTGTCGTGCCATCTGTCGCGTCCCAGCAGACCGGTCTTGGTGCCTTCGTGAGTGATGTTATCTTCGAGAGTGATGACAGGATATACAAGTACTGAAAAGTCGGGTCTTAAATGCTCCTCAGTGTATAAGTTGCATGCGCAGGCTGCCAGATGACCTCCTGCAGAAAATCCCATGATGCCTATCTGGTTAATTCCCCATTTTTCAGCGTTGTATCTACAATGCCTTAATACATTCTGTACATCTGTCAGCGGAATTTCCCAATGCCCGTAGGGAAGTCGGTAGATGACAACTGCTACGGATATACCCTTTGATAGAAGCCATTCTGCTACGAACTTGCCCTCGTTATGTGAAGAAACAAATCCGTATCCGCCTCCAGGACATACGACTACCATCTGACCATTGGGCTTTTTCGGGAAGTACAGGTCTACACGTGTGGAGTCTCCTACATTATATATGTGTCCGCTCTGATTACATTTTTCCGGCCTTTTGTTTCCGTTTGATTCACCTGGTCCGAGAGCACCTTCGATTCCCTTGTCCGAATCCTGACCTTCCGGATACAGAAGCAATGTCTGGTCAGGTTCCTGAAGCAGTTTGAGATAGGATTGGGCATATAAACCCGGCGCAGCCATTAAGGCTGCGCTGAGTAATAGAATGATATTTATATGTTTCATTATTTAGCGAGTCTCTTGTAAGTCTCGAGTCTCACCTTGGCGAATTCCTCAGTCTTCTGGAGGAGTTCCTCTGCGCAGTCAGGGTACATCTTGTAGAGGGATGCGAAACGTACCTCACCCTTGAGGAAGTCCTGGAACTTGCTCCAGTCTGGTTCCTTGCTGTCGAGAGTGAATGGGTTCTTGTCTGTGCCCTCGAGTGCAGGGTTGTATCTGTAAAGGTGCCAGTAACCGCACTCTACAGCGAGTTTCTCTTCCTTCTGGCTCAGACCCATACCAGCCTTGAGACCATGGTTGATACATGGAGCGTAAGCGATCACGAGTGACGGACCGTCATAAGCCTCAGCCTCCTTGATTGCGTTGAAGTACTGTGCTGGAGATGCACCCATCGCTACCTGTGCAACGTATACATAACCATAACTCATAGCCATCATACCGAGGTCCTTCTTACGTACTCTCTTACCTGATGCAGCAAACTTAGCGATTGCTCCGGCAGGAGTAGCCTTAGATGACTGTCCACCTGTGTTAGAGTAAACCTCAGTGTCAAGTACGAGGATGTTCACGTTCTCACCGGAAGCGAGTACGTGGTCGAGTCCGCCGTATCCGATGTCGTAAGATGCACCGTCACCACCGATGATCCACTGGCTGCGTGCAGGGATGAATGTCTTGTACTCTACGAGACCCTTGCATACATCGCATCCGCAACCTTCGCAGAGAGGGATGAGTTTGTCTGCAACCTCGCGTGTAACCTTTGCATCCTCCTTGTTCTCGAGCCACTGAGTGAAGAGCGCCTTCATCTCGTCTGTGCAGCAAGTGCATGAAAGACCCTGCTCCATGAGTTTGGCAACGGTCATTCTTGCTCTGTCAGAACCGAGTTTCATACCGAGACCGAATTCGCAGAAGTCCTCGAAGAGTGAGTTAGCCCATGCTGGACCATGACCCTCGTTGTTCTTGCAGTATGGTGCTGCAGGGAATGATGCACCGTAGATAGATGAACATCCTGTAGCGTTGGCTACCATCATGTGGTCACCGAAGAGTTGAGTGATTGTCTTGATGTATGGTGTCTCACCACAACCGGCACAAGCGCCTGAGAACTCGAAGAGCGGCTGAGCGAACTGAGCGTTCTTAACGTTCTGAGCCTTAGGCTGTACATTGTCCTTGTATCCGATGTGTGAATGCAGGTAGTCGAAGTTTGCCTGCTCTGCCCCCTGTGTTACGAGCGGCTTCATAACGAGAGCCTTTTCCTTTGAAGGACATACGTCGGCACAGTTGCCGCAACCTGTACAGTCGAGAACCGATACGCTGAGAGCGAACTTGTATGCCTTGAATGTAGCCTTGCCATCCTGAACCTTGAGGCCTGCAGGAGCAGCCGCAGCCTCTTCGTCTGTGAG
>JAZRGY010000059.1:0-29061 GCA_045644485.1 Candidatus Cryptobacteroides sp.
GGATAGCCGTAGTTGCTCATAGGGCAATAGGCGATTGCGAATCCCTCATCCCACATATAGCATATTCCGCCATAATCATATGTGTTAGGGATCATCATCACGAGGGTCTGGTTCAGGTCTTCAGAGTCAACCTTTCCTGAGTCGCATATATACTTCATGATGTAGTTGAAGTCGCTTTCACCATTGCGTCCGCTGAGGGTGACTCCGCCTTTGGCTGTGGTGTTGAACTTGTTGTAGATGATGGTGTTCACGCTTCCGACGCCTGATTCTGGAGAAACCGATACGGCTGTATAGACATTGAAATAGTCCTTGTATGTCTTGTACGGTTCTATGTCGAAGAAATGGCCGTATGCTTCAGTAACATTCTCTATCAGTTTGCCTTCGCTGATGTCCTTGGCGTTGTAGCCGTCTCCGAGAAGAACGATGTTGAGTTTTCCATTGCCCTTTGTGGCTTCCTGAAGGGTGATGAATTCATCTTCAGCATATTTGTAGTCGTACTGTGTGACCTTGCACCTTGTGCGGTAGTCCTGCCCCTTGAGCATAAATACAACTTCTCCTTCGCGTGGCTCTGATCCGGCAGGCATTTCGCTGAATGTAAGTTTTATCTCTGTCTTGCCTGTGCCGCTTGTCTTGTCGAGGGTCACCCAGTCAGGCTGGCTCTCTACATACCACTCGTCGTCCGCAGTAAGTACAAGGTCACGTGTTACGGTGGTGTTGATAGCAGTAGCCATCGATGGACGGATCACAAGGTTTCTGTAAGCAGAGATGCGCTTGAAGTCTTTCCAACCGACAGCGGTCTGGTACTGCTGTATTGCTGATTCAGGCACTTCGAGGGTGAAGTTGTCCTTTGCCACTCCGTTGAATGCTCCCTCCTGAACATAAGGAGGAATGGTTCCCTTGCAGACAATACGTCCGATACCGAAGCATCCCTCGAAAGCACCACCATCCTCATAATAAGAACTCTCATATCTTATACTTTCCATACCCTCAGGAAAGATTACACCTTCAAGACTGCGGCAATGCGCAAATGCTCCGGCTCCTATGGAAATCACATTCTGAGGAATCTCGAGATTTCCCATCAGACGCCAGTTATATGCAAATGCTCTGTCTCCGATGGTATAGAGATTTTCAGGAAGTACCAGATATCCCGAAAAGTCGCAGTTGTAGAATGCACCGTTGCTGACAACTTCAAGATCTTTAGGCAGACGAAGTTCGCCTTTGAATCCGTTGTTTGCAAAGGCATTTTCTCCGATGGCGGTGATTCCGTTATGGAGTGTAAGGGTTCCGCCCAACCAGCATCCGTCGAAACAACTGGTAGGTACAGTTGTGACTCCCTGTGGTATTTCCAATGATCCTGTCAGGTTTTTGCAGCCTTGGAAACATCCCTCTCCTCCGTTAACACCAAGTGTCTTCAGGTTGGCAGGCAGACGCAATTCTCCATAGAGGCCACTGCATCCTCCGAATGCTCCGCTGCCCAGATGTAACAGACTGTCCGGGAACTTCAATTCGCAGACAAAACCTGCCTGCCAGAATGCAAGCCTTCCGATTTCCTGAAGTGTAGATGGCATTTTCAATTCACCGGTCAGTGCACTACATTCTCTGAATGCTTCAGTATCGATTTTTACAAGTCCTTCCGGAAGAATAAGTGAACCGGAAAGGAAACTGCATCGGAAGAATGCGCAATTGCCGATTTCAGTTACAGTTTCCGGCAGAACGCAACTTGTAAGAGTGGATTTTTCTGAGAAGGCGAACCCCGGTATCATGTTTTCTCTATTTGCTTCATACCAGTGGTCGGTGTTAGAGTTGCCTTCATATCCGCCGGCTTCGCCTGCAACGATTTTGACCTCTCTCATATTCAATGCAGACAGTCGTGTCATCTGATACTTCATCACCGCAAAGTCCTTTGAATTGATCTTTCCTGTGAGTTTGAGGTTTCTGATCTTGGTAAGGTCCTTACCTGCGGCCTCGATACATTTATCGAGGGTTCCTGCCTCAGGAACGTCGATGACGACATATTCCCTTGCGATGGCGTCGTGCGAAACAGGGTCGTTCTCCCAGACTGTTATGCTCTCGGAACTGAGGACGAACTCAAGTCCGCCGCCTGCAGCCCTCTTGTTCACGGTTATCGTGAAGTTGTGCTGCTTTGTGGGATAGTATGTGAAATCCTCGCTCTTCTTGAGGAAGTACGATTCCCCGTCTATAGTTACACTCAACAGGTGAGTGTTTGCAGGTACTGTCTGAGGCACGATGATGGACCTGAAGTCATCACCGTCCTTATAAGGAATAGTACCTGTTGCAGGTATCTCGCTGTCTGCTGTGACCGTTCCCGTCTTGAGGTTGATGGAAGACTTTCGTGCGGTGTTGAGCATTATGACCTGCTTCTGTGCAGCAGCCCAATCTCCGTCTTCGAATCCTATACCCTCGATGAGGCTTACGCGCGCAGATGCCATCTTATGGTTGAAGCCGAGGTGGATGACAGCGGCTGTAGGAGCGTTGTCTTCAGACTTGCCCCAAAGGAAGTCGCTGGCCTCATATCCTCCCATCTGACCGTTTGCGGCTTGTCTTCTCTGGTCTTTTTCGACTTCGAATGAATAATTTTCGACATCTTCAGGAGACCCCCAAGGGTAGTATCCGTAAAGGTCTATATGGGTGTGCTTGTCCTTCCAATATATTTCATAGGCAGGATTCCATTTATAGGCGGCCTCGTCAAATGTGAAGCGGAGGTTGTCTGCCCGGTTGCCTTCGTTCTGGAGAGTGCCCGGAGTATCTCCGTTATAGTCAACGACGTAGATTCCTACCACATCTCCGTTGCAGAATCCTGAATCGTTTGCTCTGGTCGCATATTCCTGACTGATGGTTCCTGATATTTCTATCGGTTTCTTTTCCATATCTTCAACGGCAGGGTCGAATGCCGGCTCATTGAGAGAACAGGCGGCCACTGATGCCAGAGCCAGCGTTCCTATTATATATCTGAATGTTTTCATATCCTTTTTGATTTTAAGATGTCTCGACTTTGTCAGGCATGACAGAGAATGAATTGTTAATCCAAGGTTTCTCCGAAATCAGTATCGTCCGTCTCCCATCCTCCTATGCCGATATTGACGCCTTCTCCGATACGGTTTACTGTGATTGTGCATTTATGCTGCTTGTTCGACTTGAAGGATATCGTCTGGGCGAGAGTATACTCCCTCTCTCCGACAGTGACTTTTATAAGTTTTGTTCCTACGATATCCTGAGGTACAATCAGTGCTCTCCAATATCCGTTTTCTTTATATGGCGTCATGTTCCCTGCACTTCCTGCTGCACTTACCTCTCCTGTCGCGAGATTCATGGTAGCGGAGGTCTTTACACCTGTGATTGTGACCGAGATTTCTTCTGCTGCAAGACTTTCCGTCGTGTAACCTTGGCCGGGACTGACATAGATGAGGATGTTGCTCATGGCATGTCTGGTCATAATCTTTACCGGGTCTTTTGAGGGTTTGGCACCTTCTGTCTTTCCCCAGAGAAGTTCACTTGCCTTGTAATTTTCGAGAGAACTCTGGTCTTTTTTTACTGAGAAAGGAAGGGAGGTGACGGAAGTTACCGTCGGAGTATATGGGTAATAACAATAGAAGTCAGCAGGAGTGGTTTCGTCTTTCCAATATACAGGATTGTCGGGTTTCCATGCAGACTCTTTGAATGTGAACTTTACATTGTCAAGGTGGTTTCCTGAATCTGCAAGAGTTCCTGAAGCGCCGTTTACGTTATTGACAGTGTAGAGTCCGACCTTGTCTCCGTTTTCATAACCGCTGTCTGTGGCCTTGGTTCCTATATCCGTACTGAGGTTGATAGGAATCCGGGTTTCTTCTACAGGCGGCGGTGTCGGTTCTGGTTCCGGTTCTGGGGCGGGATCCTGTTTCTTGCAGCCGCACAACATGACAACTGCTGCAGATACCAGCATAAGAATTCTGTTCATAGTGTGAGATGGTTATTGGTTTTGTCGCAAAAATAACTGGTAATCAGAAGTTGTTCAAGTTCACATAAGTTCATGTTGCAAAAAAAGACGCAATGCTCTCCATTACGTCTTTTGGCTTCCGATGGCTTCTCTACTTTCTGCGTCTTTTCCTCGCGTAGCGCTTCTTGCGTCGGGCTTTTCTGACATATTTGATGATGACTGCCGCTACGAGTCCGCCGAGAACCAGGCATATGAGGATATAGGTCCATGCCGATGCGCTGTCGCCCTTGACACGTGACCACATCTTCAAAAGGGCTTCTGTGTCTGTATCGTGCATCATGCCGCAACGCTCGATGGTTTCCCTGTCAGGGTACATGATCGGGTTGACGCATACGCTGTCTGCCTGCGGCCCGAAGAAATAACTTGCGTCAATAGGCTCGAATGATTCCTCGTCAGTCATGCTTTCAAGGATCTCATCACCTCCGATGGCGCTGACATAACCGGTCATATCCATGTTTCTGAGAGCATTCTCCGGCTTGCACATGAAGTTGACGAAGTATCTTGCGGCCTTTATGTTTCTTGCATATTTAGGTATGACCCATCCATCGAACCACATCGCGCTGCCTTCCTGAGGAATCCTGTACCGGAGGTCCATTCCGATCTGTGATGCCTCGTCGATAGCCCACTGAGCATCTCCGCTCCATGAGAGATTCATCCATGCCAATTCCTTGGTCATCTGTTCCTTTCCAAAGTCTGCTTCCCAGCCTGAGACAGATTCCCTGAAAGAGTTGAGGTAATCTTCGACAAGTTTCACGGACTCTTCCGACGTATCGAAGGCAAGGGTACGCATATCCTTTTCTCCTGCATCCAGAGCATCTCTGTTGAGGGCTATGAGCAGGGCTGTATACACATCCCTGAAGGCATCCTTCATCAGCACCTTGCCGTTATATGCAGGATTCTTGAGCACATCCCAACTTTGAGTTTCCTCGTCTGCGACATATTTAGGATTGTAGATGAGTCCGACTGTTCCCCACATGTACGCCACACTGTAGTCATTGGCGTTCTTTCCGTAACCTTCTATCTCATTGAATCTGTCCCTGATGAAAGGAGCGACATTGTCCAGATAGTCCGGAGTGCTTCCGAAATCTCTTTCAAGTGGCAGGAGAAGGTCGTTCTTGAGCATTCTCTCTATGATATAGTCCGAGGGGCAGACAACATCGTAGTCTTCGTGACCGAGTTCGATCTTGGAGAGCATGGTCTCGTTGATGTCGAAAGTCTGGTAGATTATCTCCACAGGTTCGCCGGTCTGCTCCTCATACCAGACCTCGAATTCATCGATGAGGTCTTCATCGATGTAATCGGCCCAGTTATAGACCTTCAGTATATGGTCTCGTTCTTCCGAACAGCCCGCAAGCATGAGGACCGCCACGGCAAGATACAGTATCTTCTTCATCTTATTCTGTAACTGTTTTTGAATTGCGGATCTTCCTGAGATTTATGATTATCAGCAGGACAAGTATTCCGACAAACATGATGGTTATCATTGGACGGAGTTCCGGAGTGAGACCTCCCTTTCTGGCATCTGTATAGATGTAGGTCGAGAGGGTGTCAAGACCGATTGTTCCCCTTGTGAAGAATGTCACGGCGAAGTCGTCGAGGGACATTGTGAATGCAAGGATGAATCCTGATATCATACCCGGTTTGAGAAGAGGTATCAGCACCTTTCTCAAGGCGATGAAAGGCGTTGCACCGAGGTCCAGGGCTGCTTCATAGATGTTCGGATTCATCTGTGTAAGTCTCGGAAGCACGCTCAGGACCACATATGGGGTGCAGAATGTGATATGTGCGAGAACGACAGTCACATATCCCTGACTGATATGCAGGAAGACAAAGAGAAGGAAGAGGGATACACCGGTGATGATGTCCGGATTGAGCATCGGGATGTTGTTCAGGAAAGTGATGGCCTGCTTTCCCTTTCCTCTCATGTTATGGATACCGATGGCGGCAATCGTACCTAGCACTGTGGAAACTGTCGCTGCAATCAGGGCTATGACGATCGTGTTCTGGATCGCATGCATGAGCGAGCCGGTGCCCTGCATGTTTCCGGTGAACAGGTTTTCATAGAGTCTGGTAGAAAATCCTGTCCAGTTGCCCAGAACCTTGCTCTCTGTGAAAGAGAAGACTGCGATGAACACGATAGGCGCGTAGAGCACTATGAGCAGCAGCCATATGTAGCATTGTGCAAAAAATCTCTTCATGACTATACGATCCCTCCGCTGACCTCTTTCTTATTGTCCTGTAAAAGACTGGTTATACCGATGATCACCAGCATCACAAGAGAAAGTGCCGCTCCGTAGTTCCACATCGATGAGTTTATGTTCTCCTGGATGATGGTACCGAAGAGTTTGATCTTGTTGTTGGTGAGGAATTCAGATATTGCGAAAGTGCTGACTGTCGGCATGAACACCATCATTATTCCGCTGACCACTCCCGGCATCGAGAGAGGGACCTGTACCTTCCAGAACACCTGCCAAGGTGTTGCACCGAGGTCTGACGCGGCTTCAGCATATGATTTGTCCATCCTGTCGAGAATATTGTAGATCGGATAGATCATGAACGGAAGGTAGTCGTACACCATACCTACGATCAGCGTCCCTTTGCCGAGTTGTATGCCAAGCATGTGGAAGAGTTCTGCTGTGGCGAGAGTCCTCATCAAGGCATTGATCCACATCGGCATGATGAAGAGGACGACGGTGACCGCGCTCTTGTTCAGTTTCTTGTTTGCCAATATCCATGCGGCGGGATAACCGAGCAGGATGCATATGGCGGTGTTCTCTATCGCGACTTCAAGCGACAGGGCGAAGGTGTTGATCGCGTCTGTATCCCTGAAGAACTTTGTAAAGTTCCCCAGTGTCCAGTTGCCTGAGCCGTCCTGAAAGGCGTAGACCATGATCAGGATCAGAGGCAAGGCCACGAACAGCACCAGAAAGATGGCGTAGGGCAGAGCCCATGTACTTCTCTTAGTCATTTCGCTTTACAATCTTGATGTCCTTAGGAGCGATATTGATACCTACAAGGTCTCCCTTGTCCCAAATGTCGTTTGTGTCCACCCATATCTTGTCTCCATCGTCGGTCTTGATGGTCAGGTGGTAGTGATCTCCTTTATAAAGGAGGAAATGTACTTCTCCTGAAAGCATACCTTCCTCAGGGTGGTCGATGAGGTCAACCTTGGAGAAAGAGACCTCTACATTTACCTTTTCGCCTGCTGCGAACTTGTCCTGAGACTCACATTCGAATGTTTCCTCAAGGAACTTGACATGGGTCTCGTCCACGATCTCTCCCTCGAATGTATTTACAGTCCTTTCCTTCTTCATTACCTGGATATCGGCCGGTCTTATGAGCAGACCTACCTCCGAATCAGGTTCGAAGGCATTATAGTCCTGGATCATGAGTTCGTATCCGTTGTCTGTATCCACGAACATCTCGTAATGCACTCCCTTGAATGTGCATGACTTTTCCTTTGCGGTGAACTGTGCTCCTTCGGTCCTGTTCATGATGTATATGTCCTCAGGGCGTACAACCACATCGACATCCACATCTTCGCCGAATCCTTCATCGACGCATTCGAACTGATGTCCGACAAACTCCACGAGTCTGTCTTTCACCATCTTTCCGTTGAGGATATTTGATTCTCCGATAAAGTCTGCCACGAATGAGTTCTGCGGCTCGTTGTATATGTCTGTCGGGGTACCTATCTGCTGGATCTTACCTTCGTTCATCACGACGATGGTATCCGAGAGTGTGAGGGCCTCTTCCTGGTCATGTGTGACATAGATGAAGGTGATGCCGAGTTTCCTGTGCATCTCCTTGAGTTCGATCTGCATGTCCTTTCTCATCTTCAGGTCGAGGGCTGCCAGAGGTTCGTCCAGAAGGAGCACCTTCGGTTGGTTGACGATGGCACGTGCGATAGCCACACGCTGCTGCTGACCTCCTGACAGTGATTCCACGTCTCTGTCCTCATAGTCGGTCATGCTCACCATCTTCAGGGCCTTACGTACCTTCTTGTCGATCTCGTCTGTCGGAACCTTCTGAAGTTTGAGACCGAAGGCAATGTTTTCGTATACATCAAGGTGTGGGAAGAGGGCATAGCGCTGGAATACCGTATTCACCGGACGTTTATGCGGAGGTACGTCTGTAATGTTCTCTCCGTTGATGAGGATTTCTCCTTTGTCTGTGGCTCCAAAGCCTGCGAGAAGGCGCAGAAGTGTCGTCTTTCCGCAGCCTGATGGGCCCAGCATGGTCAGGAACTCTCCTTTCTTAACATAAAAACTTATATCGTCAAGAACGCACTTGTCGCCGAAACTTTTTGTGATGTTCTTGAATTCTATGATCTTGTCGTTTGCTTTCATTGTCTTGTGCCGGTTTTAGGTTAGTCCTCCGATGCCCCGAAAATCTTTCTGATGCCTTTTGTCAGGTTCATCTTCCATGTAAGGCCTAAGCTGACCATATTTCCGATGGTGTAATCGTTATGGGCATATACCAGATGTACTCTGATATCCTTGTTTTCCTTCAGAGGGAAGTACTCGAAGCCTGCTCCGCAGAATATGTCTTCATTGGCGGTGTCCCATCCTGCTTTTGCAAAGATGCGTCCCCACTCACCGAATTGGTATGATGGGGAAAGGACTCCGGTGAGACCTCCATGATTCTGATCGAATCTTCCCATCAGGTCGAGGTCTACCGTAAAGTTTCCAAGATAGAAACGGTTTCCGAGATTTACCGCCTTGACGAAATGTTCCGCGCTGTACTGCCATAGATTTGCGGTCCAGTATGATTCATACCAGTCCCATGCTCCTCTCCATCCCAGAGCCAGGGAGATGTTTTCGCGGTCTTCGGATGACAGCGGTGACCTTGCTGCCTGAAGAATGACCTCCTGATCTTCTGCAGGGTACCATGTTGCCGAGACTCCGAACTGCCAGCAGTCGAATTCGTTGTAGAAAGGGGAGTTCATCTCGTAGTATGAGTCGATGTTGTATGCGTCATACTCGAAACTACCCATCAGGAGAGCGTCCTTTCCGGCAGAAAAGGCAAAGTCTCCCGCCTCATAAGTCAGTGTGAGCCAGTTGACTGCATCAAAACCTGAGAATTCCCCGTAATAAGGATTCGCGACAGTGTAGTTGAAACTGTAGGAAAAATGCGGATTTATGTAACCGTTTATATCGAGATATATGTCATCGCCGGAAAATCTCCCGTAATTGTGGTCCGGATCCAGACGGTAACTGCCACGCACGTCCAGAGATATCTCCGGAATGTAACTGGCGATTTCTTTTGTTTTTGCATCCCCCCAGGATGACTTCTGCATTGTCACGGTACTTTCAACTTCCTGTGCGCTGGCTGCAGAGCCGATTGCCGACAAGGCAATCCCCAAAAAGACAAAAAGTTTCTTCATCAATTAATAAACGGTAAAATCCATAAAAGAAGTATATTAAGTCTAATTAAGGACAAAAATATAAATTTTTTTTGAATTACAGCAGGTCTTTTGAGGCTAAAACAAGGAACATGTAATGTGATGATCCTCCTCCGAGTACATACTCCACCTGTTGCCATAAGAATGGGAAGACAAGAAGTTCCGGAAAATCTGGCCTGATAAGGGCTGTACCGGACACAACACCTCCCGGTATGTACGACCAATCCGCCCTGTTGAGTCCGTAACCTACGGTAGCGGATTCCGAACCCACTCCGCTTGCAAATGACTGCTGGTTAAGTCCCGGATGGCAGCCTAAAATGAAGTTAAGTGCATTGAATACCTGATCCGGAGAGAATATGTCAGGATAGTTTTTAGCGAGGAAGTAATGTCTGTATCCGAAAGACTGTATGTCCCATCCTGCTCCCCAGATGCTAGGACGGTAAGGGACGCCATACGGAGTTTCTGAACTTTGCTCGTCAAGACGCCCTTTGTAAGTGAGGAGCGCTTCCCTGAATGCTGCACATTGTTTGCGGTATTTCTTCTGACCGGCCATCTCCCTCTCTATAGGGGCAAGGTACCATGCGCATTGTCCGGCACTCCTGACGCACATATCCCAGTTCTCCAGAATGAAATCAAGATATTGCGCCTCTCCGGTTGTCTGGTAGAGTTCGGCTGCAGTCTGTATCCTGCTCATCGGATTGACCTTGGTCACTGTTGCAAAGATTTCTTTGGCAATGTTCTGGCAATGCATCGCAAGAGTGTCGTTGAAACCCTTGAGGACGCGTGCTGTTGCCGCGAGGTTGGTGGCTGTGTTCATTTCTCTGCCAGGATTCTCTTCAGTGAATACCCATCTGTCGTCATCGTTTCCGATGATTCCGTCTGTCATGGCAGATGCATCACCGAGAAGAACGTATTGACGGAGGTTGTTGCAGATGATTCCCCTGTAGAGTCGTCCAAGGGACAGGTATCCGTTCACGACAGACAGGGCTCCGTGCTCTATCTGCTGCAGGATGTCGTTCTTTCCGTCCGGCTGATGGATTTCCACCACATGTTTCTGCTGGTCAATTAAGGTGACATCGATCTCCGGCCTGAAGGCCTCATATGCCTTTGCAAGTATGTAGCACTCTCCGGACTGTGATTCGATTCTCAGATCGAAATCTCCAGCATCATGCCATCCGCCCACATTTAGGTTCTCTATTATATCCAGAGCCTGATGTCTGGTCATGTCGTCTTCAGGCTGGACATATCCGTCAATATGGTTGCCTTCAGGAGCAAGCCTTGCGTCATCCATGTGACAGGTGTCATGCCATACACGGTATTTTTCGCTTACTCTCATGTGACACATCTGCACGGGAAGGAAATATTCGATGACAGGCTGCCAGACTCCGCGGTCATAGACCTCCGGAGATATCGTGAATACCGGAGAAGAACTTTCTCCGTATCTTAGCGAATAAAGTCCCTCTTCTGTTATGTCTGAGAAATCCGCCTCCAGATATTTGTAGCGGAGAAACTCGCCGTTCCAGTTTTCGACTTTGATTTCCTTTACGGCCTTTTCACCCTCCGGTCCGTACTTGACAAGTGTGGCGGTCTTGAGAGGTTCGGACCTTCTGTCTGTCTCGATGACAGCCCTTTTAGGCTGCATAGGATGGTAACCCACCTGTGAGGTCTGAACAACCGGTTTATACCTCCATCCTTCGACGACAGAAGGCTCGACATACCACCGTACGGCTCCTTTTGTCGCGCCTTCCGGGATTTCTGAGCGCAGGACGAACCATCCGTTGTTATGGTTCATACGTCCGTCATAAAGTTTCAGGTCCTCTGTAAAGGATGTTATGGTGATCCTGCTGTACGGATCGTCTGGTCTTGAAGTGAATGTGCGTCCTGTGGCATATGGCTCTGCGATTATGCGGTCTGCAAGGAAAGGACTGTACCCCTCCGCATTCAGATGGTCTATGTCTGCATGAGGGGCTTTCCCGTCATGGAAATCACCATGTGACCTGTCAAGGTAACTTTCCTGGACTATTATAGGAGAGTTCGGCTGCTGAGGGTATATGCCTGTCTTCCCGTCCATGATCCATGGCTTTCCGAACAGTTCGCCTGGGAAGAATTCGAGGTTGAATCCTGCTTTTCCGATGAGTTCTGAGGGAATCGGCCGGTCCAGGTCGACTGTTACCAGAAATCCTTTCCCTGATGGCTCCAGACTTACCTTGTAAGAGAGTTGTACGTCCGGATAAACCATGGGGTTGAATCCAGTCTCGTGCCTGCTGGTGTCGGGGTAACAAAGGGTTGTGATTATCTTCTGACCGTCGATTGTGCGTCCTGTCTTCTTAGGTACCGGCTGCCACTGACCGGGGGTCTCGTCGAAACGGATGTCTCCATTGGTTGCGACACGTTTTCCATTCATTATGAACGATATTCCGCCCTGATGTCCTTCTGGATAAAAGTCGTCGAAAGCCATTGCGTCGATACCTTCATAGTTGAAGTATCCGGACTCGTTAAGTCTGTATTCCTGAGCCTGTGCTGACAGAATAGTTGCAATTGCAACGATAATGGTGAACAGTCGTTTCATAGCCTTGTCTTTTATATGATTTTCAAAGATATGACTATTTTATGATTTTTCCCTATGAACCGGAATTTATGGTTATATTTGTTGGATAGAATATTTTAATCGATAAAGATATGTTCAGTTCAGAAGTATATATCAATCGTCGTCGCGCCTTGCTGGAGAAGATGGCTGCGATGACATGTGAGGGCTCGCGTGGACTTGCGGTCTTCCTTGGAAATGTGGATGCTCCGACAAACTATCGCGGCAATGACTACAAGTTCCGTCAGGACAGTAACTTCCTGTATTTCTGGGGAGTGGATGAGCCTTGGTTTGCCGCTCTCCTTGATCTTGACAGTGGTGCGGAGTGTCTCTATGGAAATGATGTAGATATTGATGATATAATATGGATGGGACCTCAGCCTTCCGTAGCGTCGAAAGGCGATGCTATAGGCTGTTCTGCTACTGCTCCTTTGGCGGAGTTTGACAAGGTGGTTGCTGCAGCGGTTGCTGCGGGCCGTAAGGTCCATTTCCTCCCTCCTGCAAGATACTATAACCAGATGAAGATTTCGGAACTTACCGGTATTTCTTCTTCTGCTGTCCGGAAGGTAGCCCCAGTTGCTGCCGGAGGCGCTTCTGAAGAACTTGTCAAGGCTGTTGTCGCTCTGCGTCTGATCAAGGAGCAGTGTGAGATCGAAGAACTTGACAAGGCTGCTGAAATCGGATATTTGATGCATACCGAAGCACGTCGAGGATGTAAGCCTGGAGTTCTGGAGCAGGAGATTGTAGGACGTATGGAGGGCGTGACATATTCCAAGGGATGGGGCCCGTCATTTACAACTATTCTTTCCCAGAATGGAGAAACTCTTCATAATCACTCTCATCACCAGATTATCACTCCAGGACGTCTTCTTGTGGTGGATGCCGGTGCGGAAAGTAACTCTCACTATGCTTCGGACTTTACCCGTACATATCCTTGCAGTGGAAAGTTCACTGCCAAGCAGCGTGAGATATATGACATCGTGCAGCAGGCAAACGACATGGCGTTCAGTCTGACAAAGCCTGGTACCTCATATTGGGATGTACATTGTGCTACAGTGCGTTACATGCTTGAACAACTCAAATCCCTTGATTTTGTAAGAGGTGATGTTGATGAAATGGTTGCATGCGGAATTTCAGGACTTTTCATGCCTCATGGACTTGGGCATAACATGGGTATGGATGTGCATGACATGGAAGACCTTGGCGAGAACTATGTGGGCTACGGCGATGAACGTCAGAGGTCTCCGCTTCTTGGTATGGGCAACCTGCGCATGGCCCGTGACCTCAAGCCGGGTCATGTGATTTCCGATGAGCCGGGTATATATTTCATTCCTGCGCTTATAGAGCAATGGAAGAGGGAAGGTACTGACAAGGGATTCGTAAACTATGAAAAACTTGCAGATTACTATGATTTCGGAGGTATTCGCCTTGAAGATGATGTTCTTGTGACAGAAGACGGAGCCCGTCGTCTCGGTTCGAAACGTCTTCCTATAACATCCGCGGATATAGAAGCAGTTATGGCTTCGGAATAAATCCTGTTCAGTCGTTATGGAAACATTGATCATAGTTCTGGCAATTCTGGCCGGAGTAACAGGAGTTGCAGGCAGCATCCTTCCAGGTCTCCCTGGTACGCCCGTGAGTTGGGTTGGACTTCTGCTTCTCTATTTTTGGGGACCGGAAGAAATGGCTCTCAAGACTCTTGTCGTATGGGGTGTTGTGGTTGCTCTTGTTTCGGTCGTCGACTATATTGTGCCGATGTATTTCACCAAACTTACAGGTGGAAGCAAGTATGCCGAAAGAGGGGCCATTGTCGGTCTTGTTGCGGGTATCATCCTTACCCCTATAGGAATGATTCTGGGTTCTTTCCTCGGAGCCTTTCTTTTTGAACTCTACTATACCCGCAAAGGTTCGGCGCAGGCTCTCAAGGCTGCCATAGGTTCCTTTCTCGGATTCATTACCGGTACCGGCTTGAAGACAATTGCGTCTGTACTTATTCTTTGGAGGATTATCGTCTTCGCGTTCTGATTCGGCGGCATATAAAATCAACAGTGCCTAACCTGACGTTACATTGGCAGGTTAGGCACTGTTTGTTTTTGTATTTAATTCACATTCAGTTGGTTGTCTTGTGTGTGCTATTCCCAACCTGATTTGTTTGTGTCAGGTTAGGAACTATGCCAGGAGGAGACTAGCGCGGAAGGAAGCCTTTCTCGATCAGTTTCTCGGCGATCTGTACAGCGTTGGTGGCAGCGCCTTTGCGAAGGTTGTCTGCAACGCACCAGAAGTTGAGTCCGGATTTCACTGAAGGGTCCTTGCGGAAACGTCCCACGAAGACGTCATTCTTGCCCCAGGCGTAGAGAGGCATAGGATAGACATTGTTTGCCGGATCATCCTGAAGTGTCACTCCTGGAGTCTCTTCCATCATCCTGCGCACATCTTCAAGAGTGAATTCCTTCTCGAACTCAAGGTTTATTGACTCAGAGTGACCTCCTTGCACAGGTACACGTACGGTGGTCGGAGAAACTCCGATGCTGTCGTCGCCGAAGATCTTATGTGTCTCGTTGACCATCTTCATCTCCTCCTTTGTGTAGCCGGACTCAAGGAATGAATCGATATGAGGGAGGATGTTCTGGTCGATAGGGTGCGGGTAGACTGCAGGATATTCTCCCCACTTGCCTCCGTTTCTTTCTTCAGTCATCTGGTCCATGGCTTTGTAACCGGTGCCTGTAACTGACTGATATGTAGATACTACCACTCTCTTTATCTTGTATGCCTTGTGAAGAGGCCAGAGAGGGAGGAGCATCTGGATTGTAGAACAGTTAGGGTTTGCTATGATATAGTCAGACTCCTCGAGTACGTCTCCGTTGATTTCTGGAACCACCAGTTTCTTTGTAGGGTCCATGCGCCACTGCGAAGAGTTGTCCACAACGCGGCATCCCACCTCAGCGAATTTTGGTGCAAGTTCTGCGGAGGTGCTTCCTCCTGCTGAAAAAAGTGCGAGGTCAGGACGTGATGCAATCGCATCCTCTGCGCTTACAACTGTCCATTCCTTACCTTGAAAAACGATCTTTCTTCCGACTGATTTTGCGGAAGCAACCGGAAGGAGTTCTGTTACAGGGAAATTTCTCTCTGCGAGGACCTCCAGCATTCTTGTGCCTACCAATCCTGTGGCACCTACTACTGCTACTTTCATATTTTCTATTGTTATATCTTTGTTTATTTGTTTGTTAACTTTGAACATTGTCCTTGGTCGTGCATAAATATGAAAATATGTCTACGTTACCCACCTCCTAAATCCTCCTCCTCGGGATGAGGACTTTCCATCACTTCGTTCAAAGTTTTCTATCGTTATATCTTTGTTTATTAACTTGTTAAAGATTTCTCCACTCGCTTCGCTCGGTCGAAATGACAAATAACCTTCGCTCGGTCAAAATGACAAATGATCGTTGCTTTGTTGAAATGGCCGCTCGGTCGAAATGACAAATGTCCATTCAGTAAAAAAAGACAATTAGTCGTTCATCCGAGGTGTCAAATAACCACTAGGTAGAAATGACAAATGAGCATTGTTATTAAAAACGAGAGTGCAGTGGCACCCGTTAAAAATCCGAAATGATAATAACATTTCAAGTTGTCATTTCGAGCGCCCGCAGGGCGTCGAGAAATCTTCAGACAAATCACCCAAAGTAGGGTTTAACGTCTTTATAAGCCAGTCTTTCTTTTCCCTTCTCCACTTCTTTATTTTCTTTTCCCGTTCAATAGCCTGATCAATATCTGAATATGATTCAAAATAAACCAGTTTGTAACAACAATATTTTTGCGTAAAACCCGGAATGGATCCGGATTTATGTTCAGCCACCCTTTGTACAATGTCATTTGTAACACCTACGTAGATTGTTGAGCCTGAAGTGTTGGACATTATATAGACATAGTATGTTTGGTACATATATTAAAGATTTCTCCACTCGCTTCGCTCGGTCGAAATGACAAATGATCGTTGCTTTGTTGAAATGGCCGCTCGGTCGAAATGACAAATGTCCATTCAGTAAAAAAAGACAATTAGTCGTTCATCCGAGGTGTCAAATAACCGTCGTCCGGTCGAAACGACAATATTACAATGCTGCGGCAAGGTCGGCGATGAGGTCATCGATGTTCTCTATACCGACACTCAAGCGAAGCATGTTAGGATATACTCCTGCAGCAACCTGCTCCTCAGGACTTAACTGAGAGTGGGTGGTGGACGCAGGGTGTACGATAAGAGACTTCGAGTCTCCGACACTACCCACGTGCAGGATCAGTTCAAGACGGGTGACAAGTGCTGCGGCTGCCTCGAAACCACCCTTGACACGGAAGGTGAGTACGCCACCAAAGCCGTTCTTGAGATACTTGCATCCAAGTTCGTGATAAGGATTGCTCTTGAGACCAGGATAATTCACGCTCTCTACTGCCGGATGCTTTTCGAGGAACTCTGCCACCGCCAGTGTATTCTGACAGCAGCGCTCGGCACGGAGCGAGAGGGTCTCCAGGCCCTGGAGCATGAGGAACGAGTTGAACGGAGATGCTGCCGGTCCGATGTTACGCAGGCCGTCTACGCGTACACGTCCTGCGAATGCTGCGTCTCCAAAGACTTCCTTATACACAAGCCCATGGTAACTTTCCGAAGGTGCAGCAAGAAGAGGGTACTTTTCCGGAGTCCAGTCGAAGTTTCCTCCATCCACTACAACTCCACCGAGGGCTGTGCCATGTCCGCAGATCCATTTTGTTGCAGAATGTACAGATACATTGCAACCCCACTCGAACGGACGGAAAAGATATCCTCCCATGCCGAATGTATTGTCCACCATCACGCAGATACCCTTGCGACGGGCCATCTCGACGATAGGTTCATAATCAGGGATGTTGAATGCAGGGTTTCCGATATTTTCGAGGAAGATAGCCTTTGTTCTGCTGTCCACAAGGGCCTCAAGGTCGCAGACACGGTCACTGGCAGCGAAGCGTACTTCAATACCCATGTCGCGAAGTGTTATTGCAAACATAGTAAATGTGCCGCCATAGAGGAATGGCTGTGCCACGATGTTGTCCCCCGGACCGCAGATGTTGGTGATGGAGAGGAAGACCGCAGACTGACCTGATGCTGTCGACACTGCTGCTACACCACCTTCAAGTGCTGCCATTCGTTTCTCGAACACTTCGTTTGTAGTATTGGTGATACGTGTGTATATGTTTCCGGGACGCTTGAGTTCAAAGAGTTCCGCGCCATATTCCATGCTGTCAAATGTGTAGGCTGTACTCTGATATATAGGCACTGCTGTTCCCTTTGATACCGGGTCTATTTCCTGTCCGCCCCTGACCTGCAGGGTCTCGAATCTATATTTCTTCTGTTCCATTGTTTATGTTGTCATTTCGAGCACCCGGAGGGTGTCGAGAAATCTTTTACATGATTATGTCGTTCAATACTCCTGATGCGGTCTGGTATGCACCTGCACCTGCTCCCTGGATGACCAGAGGCGATGGGTAGAAGTCTGTCTGTATGAGTGCAGCATTGTCTGTACCGCAGAGACTGTAGAGAGGGTGTGAGGCGTCTATGCTTTCCAGGCCGATCTTAGCCTTGTATCCCAGGGCAGATGCCTCATCCTTGACAAGCGATGCCACGAATCTCTGTCTCAAACCTTTGGAAGCGGCCTCGTTGTAACGTGCAGCAAACATCTCCTCGTTAGATGCCAGTTTTTCATAGAATGCTGCGACATCCCCTTCGAAGAATTCTTCTCCAAGGATAGGGGAGATATCCACATCATGTTCATCGATGCCGACACCTGCCTCGCGTGAGAGTATGAGGAGTTTTCTGAGAACATCCCTTCCGCTGAGGTCCAGACGTGGGTCTGGCTCTGTGTATCCTGCATCCTGCGCCCTCTTGACCACCTCGGCAAATGTTCCTCCTTCTCCTCCGGCATAATTGCTGAATATGTAGTTCAGTGTTCCTGAAAGCACTGCCTCGATACGGATGATCTCGTCGCCGCTATGGACGCTGCGT
Organism: Candidatus Cryptobacteroides sp.; assembly: GCA_045644485.1. Classification (GTDB taxonomy): domain Bacteria; phylum Bacteroidota; class Bacteroidia; order Bacteroidales; family UBA932; genus Cryptobacteroides. Next base: position 18,008 of record JAZRGY010000059.1, read on the forward strand.
GAGATGGACTCAAGGATAGGGAGTGCTGCACCTACTGTGGTCTCGTAGCGTAGTGTCGCTCCTATTTCAATAGCCGCTTCCTTCAGGGCAGCATACTGTCTGTATGGGGAAGAGAAGGTGATCTTGTTGCATGCTACCACAGAATATCCCTTCTTGAAGAGATGCATGTACTTGAATGCTATATCTGCTGATGCGGTACAGTCCACGAATACGGAATTTTCCAGAGAAAGTGTGGCGAGTTGAGTGAAGTATGCCTCGTCTGCTGCACTTGTTCCATTATCGAGTTGCGACTTTATGTTTTCGAGGGAAAGTCCGTTCTTGTCCAGAATGAATTTTCTGCTGTTGGAGAGACCGCACACATGGAGCCTTCGTCCTGTACGTGCTGCTATCTTCTCTCTGTTCTTGGATATGATATCTACGAGTGCCTTTCCCACGACTCCATATCCTGCAATGAAGAGGTTTATGTCCTTTCCGCTTCTCTTGTCGAAAAATTCGTTATGGATGGTTCTGATGGCTGCCTCGGCGTCTTTAGATGATATGATTGCAGAAATATTTCTTTCCGAAGATCCCTGTGCTGTAGCACGTACTGGTATGCTGTTGCGTCCCAGGGCTGCAAGCATGCGTCCTGTAGCACCTGTCTGGTTGAGGACATCATCACCTACAAGGCATACGATGGAGAAACCTTTCTCCACCTTCAGAGGGTTCAGTTTTCCGAGAGATATCTCATATGCGAAGCATCTGTCAGCAGCCTCTCGTGCCTTCTCCGCATCCTTTTCAGAAACGGCGATGCACATTGTGTGCACCGATGATGCCTGTGTGATGAGGATGATGTTGATATCGTTCTGGCTCAATGTCTCGAACAGGCGGCTTGAGAATCCCGGTATACCGACCATTCCGCTTCCTTCAAGAGACAGGAGGGCAATATTGTCAGAGTTCGATATGCCTATCAGTTTGTCCTTGCTGCGTGGAGGGTTCTTTTCGATCAGTGTACCCTCTGCTTCAGGAGCGAAGGTGTTCTTGATGTAGATGGGAATACCTTCCGCCACAACCGGCTGGATCGTAGGAGGGTAGATTACCTTTGCACCGAAATGCGAAAGTTCAAGGGCCGCCTTGTATGAAATGTTGCTGATGGTGCGTGCTGTGGGTACGACCTTAGGATTTGAAGTCATCATGCCCGGAACGTCTGTCCATATTTCGAGAATACGGGCCTTGCAGCCTACTGCATAAAGGGAGGCTGTGTAGTCCGAGCCTCCTCGTCCGAGGGTGGTCGTACGACCCTGCTTGTCTGAGGCGATGAATCCCGGAAGAACGAAAAGTTGAGTCACAGGGTCACTGTCTACCATTTCGTTGATGCGGAAATAGGTCTTCTGTACATCCACTACATTCTTTCCGTTCTTGCTTATAGTACGGATGATCTGTCGTGAATCGAACCATTTGGTTGCAATGCCGATGGCAGCCAGTTTGGTTGCAAGTATCTTTGTAGACCAAAGTTCGCCAAAGCCCTGGATCGCGTCCAGACTTGCAGGGGAGAGTTCTCCTAGAAGGAAAACTCCCTGCGCGATGCTCCTGAGTGAATCGAAGAGCGAATCGCAAACTTCCTTGGAGTCGGTCTGTTTTTCTCTAGGGAGAAGTTCGTCGATGATTTCATGGTGCTTCTTCTGGAGATCGTTTATCAGTTCCTTATAGACCTCGTCACGTTCAGCGGCGAGATTTCCGATCCTGATAAGCATGTCGGTACATCCGCTGATGGCGGATGCTACCAATATGGTTCTGTCGCGGTCTACCGCCTTTGTCACGATGTCCACCACCTGAGACATGTTCTTTGCATTGGCAACCGATGTGCCACCGAATTTCAGTACCTGCATATATTTATGGTAATAATGGTTCTATTATTCTTGTCAACTGGTCGTTCTCCAGCAGGAAGCCGTCGTGACCGAATTTAGATGTGATTTCATGATATCTTGCTCCCGGTATGCATGAAGCGATAAGTTTCTGTTCCTCGACCGGGAAAAGACCGTCGCTGTCAATTCCGATTACCGTACAGTCTGTCCTGATGGATCCGAGGGCTTTTTCTACCCCTCCTCTTCCTCGTCCCACGTTATTGCTGTCTACGGAGCCGCACAGATAGTAATATGAATATGCATCAAAGCGGTCAGATAGTTTCTTTCCCTGATATCTCTGGTAAGAACCGGCTCTTTCTGCAAACAGGCAGTCTTCATCTTTTTCCCACTGGGTTGCATTGTATCCTGCGTAACTTCTGTATGAAATCAGGGCTATGCTTCTGGCACACCTCAGGCCGGCCTCACCTCCGTGGAGATCTTTGCAATCACGGAATGTAGGATCTGCCTCCAGTGCCATTCTCATGGACTCGTTGAATGCAGATAACCAAGGGGTTACGCGTGAGCCACATGCGATGTACACGGCTTTTTTGATGACTTCCGGTTTCATTATTGACCATTCTATGGATTGGAAACCTCCGATAGAACCTCCAACCATGAAGTCTATCTTTTCTATGCCGAGATGTTCGCGTACAAGATCATTTGCGCGTACGATGTCACGGACAGTGATTCGAGGGAAATCAAGAAAATATGGTCGTCCTGTTTCCGGGTTGGTCTGAGTCGGGCCAGAAGAACCGTATGGAGAACCGAGCATATTTGCGCAGATGACGAAATATTTCTCTGTGTCGAATAGTTTTCCTGGTCCCACGAGTTCCGGCCACCAATCCTGAGCATCAGAGTTTGCAGTAAGGGCATGGCATATCCAGATGACCTTGCGTTTGTCGTCTTTCTGCCAAGTCTGTTCAGAGGTGTGGTATGCGACCTTGAGATGATCGATGCATCCTCCTGCCTCGAACTCAAAGACCCCCTCGTGTATATATTCGTGTTTTATCATAAATATCAATTGTTTATGCCTCTACAGGGAAAGCGTGCAAAGATACGTAATATCTCCGTAAAACGGCTTGCAAATATGGTGTATTGGCTTAATATCTGCAACCTTTCTGGAAAAATCGGAAAAATATTCTATTTTTGTCGAAAATAGCCTATTAAACAGAATAATATTCTATGAATGAGCATTTGGACAATATTGATATCCTGATTCTACGTGAACTGCAGAAGGATGCGAAACTTACTACGAAGGAACTTGCGGCAAAGGTAAACCTGTCTCCGTCTCCTGTTTTCGAAAGACAGAAAAGACTAGAGAGGGAAGGCTATATCAGGAAGTATGTTGCGGTAGTGGATCCTATAAAGACCGGTAACGGTATCATGGTCCTGTGTAATGTTCGTCTTAAACACCATAATAAGGAATTCAGCCGCCAGTTCACTTCTGTAATTGCTGGCATAGATGAAGTGGTGGAGTGCTTCAATACGTCAGGAGATTATGACTATCAGTTGAAGATATATGCCCGCAGCATGCAGGACTACCAGGAATTTGTTCTCGGTACTTTAGGTGATCTGGACTGCATCGGTTCCCTCCATAGTGTTTTCGTCATAGGAGAGGTCAAGAACACCCTCTCTGTTCCACTATAAGACCTCTCACGACGGGCTTCATCCGCAGTGAGAGGTCTCAGTTCCGATATGTCCAGGGATTTTACTGGTCCATTCTCCACCAGTCGAGTTGGAAGAGGTTCTTGCTCTGATATCTGCTGGCCTTGAAAACGAGGCAGAGGTCATGAACACCCTTTGCTCCGCGGATCTTTGTGGTGAACTCCTGTAACTCGTTCTTTGTACATCCGATGTCCACTCTTCCGACAAGTTTGCCGTCGAAGTCGTCAAGTCTGATCTCGATGCTGCCTCCGTAAAGAAGAGCAGATGCTGAAACTGTGAAAGATTTTGCTCCGCTGCCGAAGTCGACTCCTCTGAGTTTGATGTACTCGCCGTCGTCAATGTTGGTCACCAACTGGTTCCAGCGGTCCTTGCTCCACTGGTTAGGAATTGTCTTGAGACCGTAGCCCCAAGCCATAGTCTCCGCCTGGACCTTCTTGTAAGGGTTGAACCACTCTACCTGCTCGACCTTGAGGTCCACGAAGTAAGGAAGTTCCTGGATTGTTCCGTCCTCATTGTAATGCATTTCAGCAAGGGCTACAGAACGGCGCTCTGCATGACGGCTCTCTTCAAGACGGAAGATGTCGTAATTCTGTCCGAAGCACCAACTCTTGCCCTTGTAGTCAACGATTCCTGGATGGTTTCCGCGGTCACGATGGGTGTGGTCCATGATGTGACCCTTGTACTCCCACGGTCCTGTAGGGCTGTCGCTCATCGCATAGCCTATACCCTCAGGGCAGCATGTCGATGCGAAGGCAAGATAATATTTTCCGTTACGCTTGTAGAACCAAGGTCCTTCCTGATAGTCTTCGATATGAGGTAGCTTAACGATGTCTCCTGAATACGAAATCATGTCTTCGTTAAGTTTTACGTAGTAGAGATTAGGATTACCCCAGTACATGTACGCTTGACCGTCATCATCAATCCATACGGTAGGGTCGATGTCATCCCAATGTTCCTTCTGCCATACGAGTGTCGTTCCGAGAGGATCTACGAATGGTCCGTAAGGGGAGTCTGCGACGAGGACGCTGATACCGTTTCCATGAATAGGGCAGTACATATAGAATTTGCCGTTACGCTCCACTACCTGCTGGGCCCATGCACCATTGTTGTTCCTGTACCACTTGAAGTCTCTCAGACTGGCAACTGCTCCTCTGTCCTGCCAGTTTACCATATCTGTTGTAGTATAAAGAAGCCAGTCCTTCATTATGAAGTTCTCTCCATGGTCGTCATCGTGGCTTGTATAGAGATAGAGGGTATCTCCTATGACGATAGGCGAAGGATCTGCTGTGTACTTTGTCTGGATGATCGGCATGTTCAGTTCTTCAAGAGACTTATGTACCGAATGGTCTGTAGTCCGGTTGCATGCGATGACTGCCAGAAATGCCAATGTTGCTGTTAAAATTCTTGTTTTCATATGGTTTGTTTTGGTTGTGTTATTTTGCAAGAAGTTTCTTTACAAGAGTCGATATCATGCGGCCGTCAGCAAGACCTGCGAGACGTTTGGTCGCTGTTCCCATCACCTTGCCCATGTCAGAAGGCTGGGATGCTCCGACTTCCGCAATGATCTCAGCGAGCCTTGCCTCCACTTCAGCCTCACTGAGTTGCTTTGGAAGGTACACTTCCATGCAGGCCGCTTCCGCAAGTTCGTTCTCTGCAAGTTCAGGACGTCCTGCGTCTATATACTGCTGGGCACTTTCCTTTCTCTGTTTCACGAGTTTCTGTATGATCTTCACGATTGCTGTATCGTCCACTTCTCCTGTTGCTCCCTCGGCTGTCTTTGCGAGCATTATCGCGGCCTTGATCGCCCTTATTGATGCTAGACGTACAGGCTCTTTTGCCTTCATGGCCGCCATCATGTCGGCCTGTATCTGTTTTTCCATATCCGGTGTTGTTTTGATTTTTAACGATATTTTTCAAATCCGGGCATTGCGATGCCAGAGATGAATTCCTTGAATTTCTTGTCATCCTTAGGGCAGATTACAAGTACGTCGTCCGTATCTATGATCATGAAGTCTTCCAGACCCTTGATCGCCACCATCTTCTTTTTTCGGTCTGGCGTGATGACCATGACGTCATGGCAATTTTCCACAAGATGTTTTTCCGTACCTATCACATTGCCGTTGATGTCCTTTTCCGGGATGAAGTTATAGAGAGACTCCCAACTTCCTATATCCTGCCAGTCAAACTTTGCCGGGTACATCCATGCCCTGTCTGTCTTCTCCATTACGCCGTAATTGATCGAGATGTTCGGGCTGTCTGTATATGTCCTCAGGATAAACTCATCCTCGATTGCTGTTCCAAGGACCTTGTCCCAGCCTTTGAACAGGCCGGTGACTTCAGGCAGGTGTTTCTCCATCTCCTTTCTGAATGTCTGAGCCTTCCATATGAGGATACCGGAGTTCCAGAAGAATTCGCCTGTCTTGATGAATACTTTTGCAAGGTCCTTGTCCGGTTTTTCCGTAAAGGTCTTGACTTCCATAGGAGAATCGCTCTTGTGGGCGTTCTGTCCTCCGCAGGCCTGGATATATCCGTAGTTTGAATCCGGCCTTGTCGGAACTATTCCGAGAGTCATGAGCACATCCTTTTCTGTGACAAAATCAAATGCATATTCGATGGTCTTGCAGAAGAGGTCGTCGTTCTTGATGAAATGGTCGGACGGGGTGACGACCACATGTGCATCCGGATTACGGAGCAGCAGGGTATAGGTCGCATATGCAACAGACGGTGCTGTGTTTCTGGTGTAAGGTTCGAGAAGGAGATTCCTTCTGTCCAGTTCGGGAATCTGTTCCATTACAAGTTCCCTGTATCTGTATGCTGTCACGATGAGTATGTTCTCCTGAGGAATCACCTTTGCGAATCTCTCATATGTCTGCCGGATGAATGTCTTTCCGGAATCAGCCACATCAAGAAACTGTTTTGGCTTGGCGACCTTGCTCAAAGGCCAGAATCTCGTGCCGGGTCCTCCGGCCAATATGACGCAGTAACAGTTATTCTTATCCATTATCATAATCAGTTTAAGTGTTATCATGTATATATAGGTACATATGCCTGAGGAAACCATTCTATCATTGCCTCATCCCGTTCGAATGTCACAGCCGCAACATCAAACATGCATTCGCGGTTTCCGTATGGCAGTCCCTTTTTCGTCTTCAGGAAACGCATTGCCGCTCTGGCTATCCTTGCCTGTTTAAGGCTTCCTACATTTTCCTGCGGAGGTGCCTGAATGTTCATCCTGCGGGTCTTGACCTCTACAAAATGTATTCCCTCTTCGTTGAAGGAAATTATGTCTATTTCAAGATGTCCGCTCCTCCAGTTGCGCTCAAGTATCGTATGTCCCTTGTTCAATAGGAAGTCACATACAAGATCCTCTCCCTTTCGACCTAAAGAATGTCTGTAATTTTCTCCACCTTCCATTCTCCCTCCTCCTTTTTCACTGTCGCACTTTTCTTTTTCTGCATGCCGTCTCCTGCCGTAATCGTATATGACACGATCCTCTTCTCTCCGTCCTTGGTTATATCATCGACTGTAAAAACGGATTCTGCCAGCGATGAGGCTGCTATTGCAACAGCACCGCTATCCTTTTGAACCAGCACATCCCATGCCTGTACATAGTTGTCTATGTATTCTTTCATGGTCAATGTGTCGCAAAGCGGCATCGCTGTCTTGAAATCCCCCCGGGCGACAGCCTTGCAGAATGCCTCAACGGTTTCTTCCGGCTTCATCTGGCCCCCTGTCTTGTCCCTCCTTTCTCCGCATCCTGCGACCATGGCCATCATGATGACCGATCCCAAAATCTTCCTTATCATCTTTTATTCAAAGTTAACGATAGTTACTCCGGTACCTCCGAACTGTATGTGCTCATCACGGACTGACGCTACCCCCGGCATGGTCCTTACATATTTCTGGATCTCATCCCTCAATACTCCGGTACCCTTGCCATGGATGATCCTCACACTTGAGATGTTCAGCATGATGGCATCATCTACATATCTTGTCACCTTCTCAATGGCATCGTTGAGTCTTTCGCCGCGCACGTCCAGTTCGGTACTGAAATTCAGTTTCCTCTCATTGATGGATGAATCTACCTTGACCGCAGACACCGGGCGGGCAGTCTCCTTTACTGCATTCTTGAATTCATTGGAAGTGATTCTCTCCACCTTGTCAAGAGGCATCTTGCTGCTGATGTTTCCGATGATGACAACCACAGCCTTTGCAGAAATCTTGGCAACCTCTCCAACCATTCCGTTCTCCTTTACACGCACTTTTTCTCCCACCTTGAGAGGTGCTGTACGGAATGCTTCGAGTCTTTCCTTCTCTGCCTGAATCTCTCTGGCCTGTATCTGTGCATTTTCATCTGCCCTCTGTGCCTTCCTCTGCTTCTGCCGCTCCCTTCTGGCATCGATCTGCTTTATCTTCTTCTCTATATAGTCGTCCTTCTCCTTCTGCTCCTTTTCCTTCTTGGCTGCAAGAATAGACATGAATCCCTGGAGTTCCTTGCGTGCTTCCTGGGTCTCTTCCTTCGCTGCCTGTGACTCCTTTATGGTCTTGATCGTGTTTTCGACCTGTCTGTTGGCGCCACGTATGATTTCCTGAGCCTCCTTCTTTGCTGCGTCCAGAATCTCCTTCTTCATCTGCTTGATCTGCTGGAGTTCCTTCTGATACTTGTCAGTGATGTTCTCCAGCGTCTTGTCAGTGTGTCTGATCCTTTCCAGTTTCTCGTCAAGGGCCTTTCGGTTGCGTGCGATCTTGCGGAGATTTCTCTCAATGCCGACAAATTCCTCTCCGGCCCTGTTCTCTGCGTCCTTTATTATGGATTCCGGCAGTCCCATCTTCCTCGCCAGTTCGAAGGCGAATGAGTTGCCCGGTAGTCCCATCTCCAGTTTGAACATAGGAGCAATGTTCTTGACGTCGAACATCATCGCTCCGTTCACGACTCCTGTCTCTCCTGAAGCATATAGTTTCAGGTTGGTGTAGTGAGTGGTTATGACTCCATATGCACCTCTTTTGTCCAGTTCGCTCAGTATAGCCTCCGCTATGGCACCTCCGGCTGCAGGTTCTGTTCCTGAGCCGAACTCGTCGATGAGGACGAGTGTCTTGTCATCGGCCTTTGCCAGCATCTCCTTCATGTTCTCAAGGAACGAACTGTATGTACTGAGGTCGTTGTCGATCGACTGGTCGTCTCCTATATCCACCATTATGCGGTCGAAGACCATGAGTTCCGATGTCTCAGATGTAGGTATGAGCATGCCCCACTGGAACATATACTGAAGCAGACCGACTGTCTTCAGGCAAACCGACTTTCCGCCTGCATTAGGTCCCGATATCAGGAGTATGTGCTTCTGTGGGTTGAGGGTTGCAGTCAGAGGAACGATGTCTTTCTTTTCCTTCTTGAGTGCACGTTCCAGAAGCGGGTGTCGTGCCTTGCGAAGGTTCATCTCTCCTTCTTCCGATATTATAGGCATTCCCGCTATGAAATCCAGCGCTATCTGGGCTTTCGCCATGATGAAGTCTATTTCGCCAAGATATCTGGCTCCGTCCAGAAGGTCCGGAATATATGGACGTAGAAATTCTGTGAATTCGAAAAGAATGCGGACGATTTCCCTTTGTTCTGAGAACTTCAGTTCCTTTATCTGGTTGTCCAATTCCACCACTTCAGCGGGCTCGATGAATGCTGTCTTTCCAGTTGCCGACTCGTCGTAGATGAATCCTGCGATCTTCTTCTTGTTTGCGGCGCTTACCGGAATAAGCATCTTTCCATCACGTACAGACACTCCGGCATCGCTGTCAACTATACCTTCTTCCTGTGCCTTCTTGAGAATGGCGTTGACCCTTCTCGAAATGGCACCTTCCTTTTCCTTGAGCGCTTTCCTGATATTGTACAGTTCGTCCGATGCTGTATCCTTTACGTCTCCGTATCGGTCTATTATTGAATCGATACGTCTTTGCACTTCTGGAAATCCCATGATAGGGGCACTCATCCTCTTGAGATTAGGGTATACCCCGTCCTTGATCCCCTCGAAGAATGCCGTCACCTTGCGCAAGGTATCCAGCATGGTCTTCAGTTTTCTGAGGGAAATGAGGTCAATTGCGGCAGAACTCGTCTCAAGGGGTTTCAGGAAATCTATGCAGTCGATGAATCCTCCGGATGGGAAACTGTCTTCAAACATCATGATCAGTCGCATCTCGTCTGTCAGAAGCAGTCTCTTGCGTATATGTGCAGGGTTGGTGGAGAAGGTTTCTGTCGCTGTCCTTTCCGCAGCATATGCTGTAGAACATCTGTCGGATATGATCTGTCTGATCCTGTCAAATCCGATTTTCTGCTCAAGTCTTGTGTCTATGTATCTCTTCTTTTGTTCCAATTCTTGTCTCTCCCGTTTCTAGTCTTCCTCCATCGAAGTGTTAAGGATAAGTTTCAGTTCGTTAATATTCTGGATAGGAGTCACTTTGCCTCCCTTGACAAAGGATATGGTACCGGTCTCTTCCGATACCACTATCACATCGGCATCGCTCACTTCCGTGATGCCGATGGCAGCCTTATGCCGCATTCCATAATTTGCAGGTATGTCGGTACGTTCCGTTATGGGAAGTGTACATCGTGCTGCGACGATTCTGTTTCTTGCAATCACCATTGCACCATCATGGAGCGGTGAGTTCTTGAAGAACAAGTTCATTATCAGACGCTTGTGGACTGCTGCATCTATACGGTCTCCTGTACCTGTGATATCGTCCAGAGGAGTCTTGTTCGCCAGTACGATGAGTGCTCCGGTCTTGTCTTCGGACATCCTTCGGCATGCCTCCGTAATGTCATTGACAGCCTCGCTGTCCACCATGCTTCCGCTGCCTTTTCCTAATATCTTGTTGATGATCTCCCGTCCTTTTGCGCTGTTCATGTATCTGTTGCCGAGACTTATCAGGAATTTCCTGATTTCCGGCTGGAATATGACGATGAGGGCAAGTACTCCGACATCCAGGACTGTCTCCATGAGGGCAGTCATCAGTTTCATGTTGAATGCTGATACCAGCACCCTGATAAGGTACAGGGAAACGATGGCGACGAATATGCTCATGGCAGAAGATCCCCTCAGCCATTTGAATGCAAAGAAGATGATCAGTCCCAACAGAAGTATGTCAAGGATGTCTGCTATGGACATCTCCAGAAATCCGAAAATCGCAAGTGTCATGATACCTTTATATATATCCGCGCAAAGATAATCAATTTCCCTGTCATTCTCAACGAACTTTACATTATTAAAAAGTTATCAACAAAAATTTGTCATAAACTGTTGAAAATGAAAATATTATTCGTATATTTGCAGCCCGCAAAAATGTGTAGCGGGATGTAAATTATTTATAATCAATTAATTAAACAAACCAATGCCTGGATTAATTGGAAAGAAAATCGGAATGACTTCCGTTTTCGGTGCTGATGGAAAGAATATTCCATGCACCGTTATTGAGGCTGGTCCATGTGTAGTTACGCAGATTCGTACAGTAGAGAAAGATGGTTAT
>JAZRGY010000060.1:0-30598 GCA_045644485.1 Candidatus Cryptobacteroides sp.
ATGATAAAGGATGTTGAGAATTACGACTTATACCTCAACGGAAGGAAGGTGACTAACGATGAGACATTGGACGGATATGGCGAGTATTACAGCCGTAGCCGTGTGAAGTTAAGTAAACTACCTACATTGTACTTCTCACAAGCGAAGGATACTGATATGAAGATGAGAATTTACGACAAGGCACGTGAACTGAATGAGAGCAGTCCACAGAAGACAGAACGTCTGAAAACGTGGTTAGGATGGGATGATATGAGCAATGTGTATCGTGTTGAGGTTACCCTTCACAACACCAACGTCCGTGACTTTATGGAACGTTTCGGAGAACGTCTGTATAGAGAGAGCGGTGAACATTCCAATGTGTTGAACCTGCTCGGAATGTCCGACTTCCGCCTCGCTATGTTTCTCGATAGTATGGATAGACTTATCTACTTCCGTAATAAGAAAACCCGAGAGAAGATAAGTCTTGTTGAACTCGCCTCGGGTATATAACCAATATACCTGAGTGAGCATAGAAAAACTTTACTTATCTTTGCAGAGACTTACTGAAAATGCAATAGAAGATATTGTAAACCGTAGTGTAAACCATAAAAATATGAATAATCATAACGATTTGAATATCAATAATAAATACAAAGTCCTTTTCGTGTGCCTGGGAAATATATGCCGATCTCCGGCTGCGCAGGCAATCTTCGAACATTATGTCCGCGAGGCGGGCTTGCAGGAAAGTTTTGAGGTTGATTCCGCAGGCATTTATGGAGGTAACAGCGGTAAGATGCCTGACCGCAGGATGAGGACGGCCGCTCTATACAGAGGCTTTGCCGTTACACATGTCGCTCGTCAGGTCAAGGCGATGGATTTTCTGGATTTCGATCTTGTGGTGGCAATGGACGACCAGAACTATGAAGACCTGATGCACCTTGCCCCTTCTGTGGAGGCTACCCACAAGATCCGACGCATGGCGGATTTCCTTTCGACTCATAAGATTTCATATATTCCGGATCCGTATTATATGGGTGTAGAAGGCTTCGGTCATGTCCTGGACCTTCTGGAAGAAGCCTGCAGCAATCTTTTAGACCGACTGATAGAGGTCTTTGATTTAAAATGACTATATTTGCGCCGGGATCATGTAGCAGGGAAATCCGGTTCAAGTCCGGAACTGTGCCCGCAACGGTGAGTTTGACGTCTTCAGACTGAAACAAGTCCGAATGCCTGCCTGATCAAGTCAAACTGATGAAGCCCGGGGACAGGTTTCTGTAATGGCGTCAAATAATGTTAACATCAATTCTTATTTCTGCAGGCCTGCTGATCTCAGGCTTGCCGTCAGGTTCGTATGAACCTGTAATTGACACGCTTCATGCTGTCACAGTCACTGCCGACAAGGGCGTAACGGTTTCAAGAAAAGACACCCTGAAGGTCGGAAATCCAATTTCAGTATCAGACGTACTTCTGCAGAGTCCCGGTTTACATGTCGGGGACAACGGAGGATTGGCTGGTCTTAAGACAGTAAGTCTCCGAGGCTTGGGAAGTGCGCATACGTCGGTCTATATCGACGGAGTCAAGGTCGGAAATGTCCAGTCCGGTCAGAATGATCTCGGAATGCTTGATCCGGAAAATCTTGGTTCCGTCATCGTGGATTATGCGCAGAACAGTGTTTCGTTCAACACTGCCCACCCCGTCTTTTCTGATGGACCAGTGGCAGGGAAAGTACGTTTGTCTGCAGGATCTTTCGGCACATGGGCCCCTTCTGCAAGATTTGATTTCCGTTTGTCGGAAAAACTATCTCTTTCAGCAAACGTTTCAGGTATTGTGAGCGAAGGCGATTTTGAATATGGTAATGCTCTGCTCAGAAAAAACAATGATCTGGGCCAATTGAAGGCAGGTCTTGACCTATTCGGAAAGACTCCAGGAGGAGGCTATCATGTAAAGGCATACTATAACGGGGTTGAACGAGGAACTCCCGGGTCGACTGACTGGCCTTCAGATGATCGCCAGAAAGATCGTAATGTTTTCCTGCAAGGGTCTTTGCGAAAGCATTTCTCTCATCTGTATACGCTTCATATGAGTGCAAAAGCCTCGTATGACGATATATTCTATTCAAGTTCATGGGGTGACAGCAGATATGGCCAGACAGAATTCCAATTGAATTCCGCTCATGACTTTCAGATACGAAGGTGGTGGAAACTTTCTTTTGCTGCAGATCTTCAGTGGAATGGCCTCCACTCGACAAGTTATGATGCGTCACGTATTACTGCTTTTTCCGCTTTGGCTTCAGCGTTCAATGCCGGTCCTCTGTCTGCAGATCTTGCTTTGGAGTATTCCGGTGCGTTTGACCGTGATTTTCTTTCCCGTAATGCTTTTGCGCCATCGGCCAATATCCGCTTCAAGGTTCTGGACTGTCTGGATGTGATAGCATTCGGGCGTCGTTCCTATCGGGTACCGACCTTCAATGAACTTTACTATGTCGGTTACGGCAATCCTGAATTGAAGTCGGAAGACGCGTGGCTTACAGATATAGGCGTGGATTTCAACAAGACTTTTGCAGGAGCATGGTCTGTAAATGCGAAAGTCGACGGATTTTATAATAACCTTACTGACAAGATCACATCTGCGCCTACTCCTGAGGATCCGAACATATGGCAGCCATACAATATAGGCAAGGTACGTTCCGTGGGCGTCGACATTCTCGCCGGCTTCTCGCATAAAGGCGTATGGAATTATTCATTTGATGCAAAGTATTCATATCAGTCTGCCGAGGACAGAACTCCGGATTCATATACATACGGTCAGCAGATACCATATATAGCGCGTCACACTGTAGTTCTTTCCGGAAATCTTGAGTGGAAAGGGTGGGAGTTGAACTCTATCTGGCAGATGCGTTCCGGCAGGAAGGATGGTACTGGTGACCTTCCTGATTGGAATACCCTGGATATGACCCTGTCGAAATCGGTTGCTATAAAGACATGTACTCTTGTCTTGAAGGTGATGACCAGGAATGTTTCGGATTACCGATATGAAACAGTGAGCGGTTACCCTATGCCAGGACGGAGTGTCTTAGGTTGTGTCGAATTTAAATTTTAAGTTATGTTGAGTCTTTTATATGTCCTGATATCAGGAATATCCCTGCCTATTGGCGGAGTGCAGATGCAGTATCTGTGGAGAAACCAGTTAGGAGACGTGTATAGTCTCGGCCTGGGAAGTGCGGCCTGTCTGGGTGCCGCTGCTGCGACCATGTCCGGATGGTGTTCCCTTACAGTCGGAAGTTTCATATGTACATTGATATGTACTGCAGTATGTTTCTTTGTCACATTGAGAGTCAGTACTCAGCACCTGATAACTTTCGGAATCCTTTTCGGAACCTTCATCGGGTCTTTGGGAACTATTGTAGTGACAAATGCTCCTAATGGAGACCTTCTGAAACAGTACTATCTCTGGGGTGCAGCCAACTTCAATCTTGAAGGTGTCACGACATCCGATATAATCTTCTCGTTGGGACTGTTTTCCATAGGACTGACAGCGGCCTTGTGGACTGCCAAGGCTCTTACCAGACATATGAAGGAAGAAATAGAATTGAGCAATCTGTATAAGGCGCTTCTCCTTCTGGCCATAATGTTCCTTGTGACAAGTGCTGTATCGATCTGCGGACCTATAGGTTTCATCTCCCTCGGAGTACCGAACCTTAGCCGCATTCTATGCAAAAGCACGGATATCCGGAAGCATTATCTGATCTCAAGTGCCATGGGTGTCTGTTTGCTGCTGATTACCTATATAGTGGCGAATCATGTGAATTTCTTTGGAATATACCTGCCTATAAGCGCAACAATGGCCATCATTGCGCTTCCGCTGATGGCCATTCCGTTTCTTAAAAAATCCTGATTCTCAATTATTTCACTACCATTACGAATCCGCCGCGAGGCTGGCAGTAGAACATCTCGGACTCGGAAAGTGAGCAGACATTGTCATATTTCTGAATGTCCCATGGCTCCTCGGCATTTCCGCTGTCCTGGAACATGACTGTCGCCTTGCATCCGGATTCTATGATTCTGCTGAAATCGACTGTCAGCGTCTGAGGCTCATCCTTTCCGTTGATTCCTGCAATGAACCATGTGTCGCCGCTTCTTCTGGCAAGCACTGCTGATTCTCCAGGGTATCCGGATATGAATCTTGTCTCATCCCATACGGTAGGGAGGTCTGTCAGAAAGTCCTGTACCTCCTGTGGTTGAGCGAGATAACTCTCAGGTCTGTCTGCAAGATGCTGCAGAGTCGACTCATACAATACTGTAAGTGCAAGTTCATGCGCATGTGTCGTGATATGAGGATGCTGAGAATCGGAGAATGTACATGGAGTATAATCCATAGGACCGATCACGTTTCGTGTGAAAGGAATGGTGGCATTGTGGCATGCCGCCCTGTTGGTAAGGACAGGAAGGTTGTTGTACCACTCTGCTCCGTATACAGCCTCTATTGATACCAGGTTCGGATAAGTCCTCTGCCATCCGCGAGGAATGGTGGCGCCATGGAAGTTGACCAGAAGTTTGTGCCGTGCCGCGCATTCAAGAATATCCATATAGTATTCCTGGGTCTCCTGAAGATCGCCTCTGAAGAAGTCTACCTTGACACCGGCAACACCCTGGCTCTCAAGCCATGCGAATTCCTTCTCCCTGTCTTCCGGCTTGTTGAGTCGGAACTGTGGACCGCCTGCTCCATTTATCCATGCAGTTGACGAGTTATACCACATAAGAACCTTGACTCCCTTCTCCTTTGCATATGCCAAAGCATCTTCAATGTCGCCGCCGTTTGCCATCTCGTCCCACTCCGCATCGATGAGGATGTAAGGGAGGTCGAGGGTCTCTGCCATGTCTATGTATTTCTTCACGATCTGGAAGTCCTTAGATCCGTGATTGTATGCCCAGTATATCCATGACACCACACCTGGTCTGATCCAACTTGTGTCCCCGATCCTGTTAGGAGCGGCAACGTCTGTCACGAGGGTTGATTCCACGATAGTTCCAAGGTCACCGATGATTACGACTCTCCATGGAGTGCACCAGTCGCCTTCCAGTACGCATTCGTTTGTAGCAGGGCATACCTTGTACAGTTCGACATCTTCCTCGTTCTTGAGGGAGGATGCGCTCTGCTTACGGTCGATTCCTGCCTCTGTAATGAGTGCAAATACACCTTCAGAAGGTTCTATGAGTGCAGGGTAACCCCAGTTCTGAGATCTTTTGCCCTTTCCTGTAGTACTGAGAGGGAAGAAGTCCTCATATGCCTCAGTCCATCTCTGTATCCATCTGTTTGTACCCTCAGGGATACGGTATGTGGTCTGCTCGTCTTTCAGTGTCTCGCCTTCAAGTCCTGAAAGTTCGTATCTGAAGGCTATACCGTCGTTGTAGAGACGCATGACCATCTTCAGCGGCATTCCGTTCTCATCCATGTAGTTGAGTACATATTCATTGGCCTCGTTACTGCAGATAAGTTTCTTTCCGCCTACCATTTCATATGACTCGACAATGTTTCCGGTTTTCTGCATCCTTTGGAAGACAAGGCCTTCACCGCGGACGTCAGTTGTCATTCCGACAGAAGGCAGTTCTATTGCTTCCTGACCTTTGTAGAAGACTGTGATGACACCGTCTTCTCCCATCTGCATCGAGATGTTTCCGTCAGGCGAAACCGCCTTCGGACCGCAACTGATACAAAGAACAGCCATGCATACCAGTAATATTATCTTTTTCATATCAGAGATACATTTTGATTCTTTATTTAAATGTAGGGTTGCCGTTTCCTGATAATGGGCTATGTTATAGCATAAGACCTGCTCTGACCCTGTCGGCAACTTCCTGCCCCTTGAGTTTGGCGAGGATTGCAAGACCGAATTCAACAGCCCAGCCCGGACCTCTACCTGTTATTATCTGACCGTCTGTCACGACACCCTCCTTGACATACTCGGCGCCTTTTGCCGTCAGTGTTTCCTCGAAGCCGTCGTAACATGTCATCTTTCTACCCTGCAGGTCAGGAAGAAGCCCCAGCACCACGCTAGGAGCCGCGCAGATTGCTGCAAGAGTACCTCCCTCGGCATAATGCTGCTGCATTATATCCATGAGTTTGCCGAAGGCTGCAAGATTGGCGGAACCTGGCATGCCACCTGGAAATATCATCACGTCAGAAGGAAGACAGGGACCGAACGAAGTCGATGCCCTGAATTCTCCGAAGGCCATATCTGCAACTACCGGAATACGGTTTGAACTTGTAACGATCCTGTCATCATATATTGAAACAGTCTTTACATTCACTCCGCCTCTGCGAAGCATATTGACGGTAGTCAGGGCTTCAGAAACCTCGAATCCGTCTGCAAGGAAAATATATACTCCTTTCATGATTACATTGCAAATGTGTTGAAACCACCGTCTACGACAGCAACAGTTCCTGTGACGAACTTAGACGCTTCGCTTATGAGGTAGTGGATGGTGCCGCAGAGTTCTTCCGGCTCACCCATACGTCCGAACGGAGTCTGGCGGATCACGTCAGCGCCTCTCTGTGTCCATGAACCGTCTGGATTGGTGAGAAGGGTACGGTTCTGCTCTGTAAGGAAGAATCCCGGTGCGATAGCGTTTACACGAATCTTTTCTCCGAACTTCTTTGCCACCTCAGTAGCAAGGAATGCTGTGAAGTTGCTGATTCCGGCCTTTGCTGCAGCATAGCCGGCCACACGTGTCATCGGGCGGAATGCTGCCATGCTCGAGAAGTTCACGATTGTGCCTTCGCCCTGCTCCACCATCTGCTTGAGGAATACCTGCGAAGGAATCACTGTGCCTGTGAGGTTGAGGTCGAGGACTCTCTGGAATTCTTCAGGCTTAAGGTCGAAGAATGTTCCGGTAGGAGCGATAGTCGCTCCAGGCATATTTCCTCCCGCTGCGTTTAGGAGTGAGTCCACTCGTCCGTATGCTGCCACGATGTCTGCAAGATTCTGTTCGAGTACAGCCTGATCCATTACGTCTGTCTTGAGGAACATGGCCTCTCCTCCTTCAGCCTTGATGTCAGCAACGATTGCCTCGCCTGCATCAGCCCTGCGGCCTAAGATTACTACTTTCGCTCCCTCAAGAGCAAGATATCTTGCGATTGCCTTTCCGAGAATTCCTGTACCTCCGGTTATGACAACCACCTTTCCTGTAATGTCAAAAAGTCTGTTCATATTGCAAAATGTTTATAAGTTTTACGTTTTTGTTGCACCTGCCAAATTATGGTCGATATCCAAGCAAATATAACAAAAAATTCCCATCTTTGTGTAGTTTTAAACACATAATAATGGAAAGGACATGGAGATGGTTTGGCAAGAAGGATAAGATCACTCTTGCCATGTTAAGAGAAATCGGAGTCGAAGGAATCGTGACTGCGCTGCATGATGTGCCTAACGGAGAAGTCTGGACGCGTGAAAAGATCCGCGACCTTCGTGAATATATCGAAAGTTTCGGAATGCGTTGGTCTGTAGTGGAGAGTCTCCCGGTGTGCGAGAGTATCAAGTACGGCGGTGCTGACCGTGACCTTCTGATCGAAAACTATAAGCAGAGTCTTCGCAACCTCTCGGCAGAGGGTATCCATACGATATGCTACAATTTCATGCCGGTACTTGACTGGGCTCGTACGGATCTTGACCATCCTAATCCGAACGGTACGACCAACCTTTATTTCTCATACGCTGAATTTGCCTATTTCGACATCTATATAGTAGGTAGGGAAGGTGCAAGAGAAGAGTGGGCGAAGTTCAAGGTTCCCGGATTGGATATTGACCGTGATATTCTTGCTGAAGTGGATGCATTGAGGGCAGAGATGACTCCGGAAGGAGAACATAAACTCGTGGAGACCATCATCGTGAAGACTCAGGGTTTTGTCAGCGGAAATATCCGTGAGGATGATGAGCACCCAATCGAACTTTTCCGTAACCTTCTTTCCCTTTACGACGGCATAACCAAGGAGCAGTTGCGTGAGAACATGCGCTACTTCCTTTCGGCCATCATGCCTGTATGCGAAGAATGCGGAATGAACATGTGCGTACATCCGGACGATCCTCCGTTCCCTGTCCTCGGACTTCCTCGTATCGTGACCTCTGCAGAGGATATCGAGTGGTTCCTGAATGCTGTGGACAATCCTCATAACGGACTTACATTCTGTGCAGGATCCTTATCTGCCGGAGCGCAGAACGATGTGGTCGAGATGGCACGCAAGTTTGCCCCAAGAACCCATTTCGTACACCTCCGCTCTTGCCATATCTTCGAGAACGGAGACTTTACCGAGGCAAGTCACCTTGGCGGTCGTGCGGACATAATAGAACTGGTGCATATCTTCGAGAAGACCAATCCTGGACTTCCGATGCGTGTAGATCATGGAATGACCATGCTCGGAGACGGAGACAAAGGTTATAATGCGGGATATTCGTTCCTGGGAAGAATGTTTGCCATGGGACAGGTCCAGGGTATCCTTGCCACAGTAGACCGCGAACTCGGCATCCCATACAAGATCACTGGATTCTACGAATAATCTGAATATCTTATAAAAAAAGGGCTTTGGACGAAAGAAGCATTCACCTGAATTTCTGCTTCTTTGGCCAAAGCCCTTTTTAAATTTATCAAGTCTGATTATTCGTCAAGACCTTCGATCGGATTGATCACGCCGTTCTCGTCGTATGTGAGTTCACATACCTTGAGGCTTCTGAGCCATGTCTTTCCGCCTGATGGAACGCTGTCGTGGTGGAAGAGCCACCATTTTCCGTTATACTCTACGATAGAGTGGTGAGTTGTCCAACCTACAACCGGAGTCATGATGACGCCTGCGTATGTGAACGGTCCGTAAGGACAGTCACCGATAGCGTGGCAGAGATAGTGTGTGTCACCTGTAGAGTATGAAAGGTAGTATTTGCCGTTGTACTTGTGCATCCATGATGCCTCAAAGAATCTGTAAGGATTGTCTGCTGTGAGAGGGTTGCCTTCCTTGTCGAGAATAACGACTGGCTTTGGCTCCTCTGCGAATCCGAGCATGTCCTCGCTTAAGCGTACGACGCGGCTAGGAAGAGCAGGCTCCTTGCCTTCAGGAAGGTAAGCACTCTCGAGAGCCTTGTTGTCCTGATAACGCTGGAGTTGGCCACCCCAAAGACCTCCGAAGTACAGATAATACTCTCCGTTCTCTTCGAAGACTGGGTAGTCGATGCTGTAACTTCCTCTTACAGGGTCAGGCTGTGGAATGAAAGGTCCCTCAGGCTTGTCGCTGATGGCAACTCCGAGACGGAAGATGTCGTTTCTGTCCTTGAGCGGGAAGTACATATAGTACTTGCCGTCCTTTCTTGCAACCTCGCAGTCCCAAAGTTGACGTCCTGCCCATGGAATATCGGCAACGTCCAGAACCTTGCCATGGTCAACGACTTCAGCAGTCATAGGGTCTCCCTCAAGGCTCAATACATGATAATCCTTCATGTTGAAGTGGTCGCCGTTGTCATTTTCTACGAAGTCTGCCGGCTCCCAGTCATGAGAAGGGTAAATATAAAGTCTGCCGTCCCATACGTGAACTGACGGGTCTGCCATATAGTCCCATGGACAAAGATAACGTTTTGGAGTTTTCATGTTGTCTTATGTGTTTATGTGATTGTTTTGATTATGCGTTATTTGTTCTAGCCTCGATTTCCATGTTGATCTTGTCGATCACGTCATCCTCAAGTTCGTACTTCGAGATGATGAACATTGCAAGGAAGAGGAGTGCTGCAGGGATTACACATACGAGCCAGAGGATACCCTGCTCTGCAAGTGCTGTCTGCTGAGGAAGTTCTGCGTTGAATCCGACGATTGAAAGTACGAGACCAGGAACCACGCCGCCAAGAGCCATACCAGCCTTGAAGAAGATACCTGTGAGGGCGTTCACGATACCTGCGATACGCTTGCCTGATGTGTACTCACCGTATGAAACAACCTCAGGAACGAGAGCCCACATATAACCTGTTGCAGTAATGATACCTGTGCTCTTCACGAACTGTGCGATGCAGAGGAGACAGAACTGCTTGAGAGCCTCTACCTGTACGAATACATACATCATGGCCATACCTACGACTGCTGTACCGAGGAAGAGATAGAACATTCCCTTCTTTCCGATCTTGCGCTTGATTGCAGGAACGAGAGGCATGAAGATGAATGCCGGGATTGTTCCGAGCCACATGAATGCTGTGGTCATCACAGGAGTAGCGTTTACGTTATATGTCATGAAATATGCGTCAGCCGCGTTTCCGATGCTCATCATGGCGAATGCAGTGATGAAGAAGAATGCAAGGATTCTCAAAGGACGGTTGCGGAGGAATTCCATCCACAAGTCGCTTACCTTTACATTTTCAGACTCCTTGGCGTCCATAACGACTCTTTCCTTACACTGTGAGAAAGAGAAGATAAGAAGAGCAAGACCTGCAATAGAGAAGATGGTCATTGTGATGAACCATGCTGAAGCAGCCTCAGGAGTGTCGGTGATTGCGCTTCCGTCTGCCGCTACAGGAGCGAAGATTGCGATCACCATCGGAAGAGACTTCACGATGAGGGCACCTGCGTTGGCCATGAACATACGGGTAGATGTAAGGATGGTGATCTCCTCAGTGTCGCGTGTGAGCGAAGAGTTGAGTGCTCCGTAAGGTACGTTTACCAATGTGTAGCACATGCTCATTCCGACATAAGTGATGTATGCGTAAATGATTGAACCGCTGAATCCGTTCCAGAAGCAGAGGATTGCGAGACCAGCGAGAGGAATACCTCCGAGGACAAGCCATGAACGGTATTTACCCCATTTTGGATTACCCTTGTCAACGAATGCTCCGACGATAGGGTCCCAGATCACGTCCACGAGACGTACGATAAGGAACATCAGAGCGGCTGCTCCCGGAGTCAATCCGTATACGTTTGTGTAGAAGAAGAGAAGCCAGATGCTTACTGTCTGGTAGATGAGGTTCTGTGCCATGTCACCGGCACCGAATCCTATTCTCTGAATCCATGATAACTTGTAGAAGCCCTTGGCCTCGTTTGCTGAGTTGTTTTGTGTCATGATTATTATTTTAGTTGTTATGAATTTCCAAATTCACACAAAGTTAGTCAAAATATGTGACATCAATCTTAAAATCCTTCTGTTTTCTTTCATAAATGTGTCATTTTTTGTGGAATGTGAAATAAAATGTTAACTAGGGCAATTTTATTTCGTAAAGTCGGGGAAAATCACTACTTTTATACGATTTTTAGAAACGTGCAATTTAATCCTAACTTATAATACAAACATGAACAGCAACAAAGTAATGAACATGGCTGCGGACAATATCAGAATTCTCGCAGCGTCAATGGTTGAAAAGGCTAAGTCAGGACATCCGGGTGGAGCCATGGGTGGTGCAGACTTCGTCAATGTACTTTACTCAGAGTATCTCCAGTATGACCCGGAGAATCCGAAGTGGGAAGGTCGTGACCGTTTCTTCCTCGATCCAGGCCATATGGCACCTATGCTTTATTCTCAGTTGGCTCTTGCCGGTAAGTTTACTCTTGAGGAACTCGCTCAACTTCGTCAGTGGGAGTCTCCTACTCCAGGTCACCCAGAGGTTGACATCATGCGTGGAATCGAGAATACATCAGGTCCTCTCGGACAGGGTCATGTATTCGCAGTAGGTGCCGCTATCGCTGCTAAGTTCCTTGCTGCACGCACTGGAAACCCTACATTCGCAAAGGAGACTGTATATGCGTACATTTCTGACGGTGGTGTTCAGGAGGAGATCTCACAGGGTGCAGGCCGTATCGCAGCTCACCTCGGTCTTGACAACCTCGTAATGTTCTACGACTCTAACGATATCCAGTTGTCAACAGAGTGCGCTGACGTAATGACAGAGGATACTGCAATGAAGTATCGTGCTTGGGGATGGCATGTCATCACAATCAACGGTAACGACTGCGACGAGATCCGCAAGGCCCTCGACGAGTCAAAGACCATCAACGACCGTCCTACCCTCATCATCGGAAAGTGCGTGATGGGTAAGGGTGCCCTCAAGGCTGACGGTTCTTCATACGAGCGCAACTGCAAGACTCACGGTGCTCCTCTTGGCGGCGACGCATTCAAGAATACAATCGCTAACCTTGGTGGCGATCCTGAGAATCCGTTCGTGATCTTCGACGAAGTGAAGGATCTTTACGCTAAGCGTGCTGAGGAACTCAAGGCTGTTGTTGCTGAGCGTTATGCTGAGGAGAAGGCATGGGCAGAGGCAAATCCTGAGAAGGCTGCCGCACAGGCAGAGTGGTTCAGCGGCGCTGCTCCTAAGGTAGACTGGACTGCAGTTCAGCAGAAGGCTGGCGATGCTACAAGAAACGCATCTGCAGCAGTTCTCAGCCAACTCGCAAAGCAGGTTCCTAACATGATCTGCGCATCTGCAGACCTTTCTAACTCAGACAAGACTGACGGCTTCCTCAAGGAGACCACTTCATTCGTGCCAGGCGACTTCAGCGGAGCATTCTTCCAGGCAGGTGTTGCCGAACTTACAATGGCTTGCTGCTGCATCGGTATGGCTCTTCACGGTGGTGTGATCGCTGCTTGCGGTACATTCTTCGTGTTCTCAGACTACATGAAGCCAGCAGTACGTATGGCTGCTCTCATGGAACTCCCTGTCAAGTTCATCTGGACACATGACGCATTCCGCGTAGGTGAGGATGGCCCTACTCACGAGCCTGTTGAGCAGGAGGCACAGATCCGTCTCATGGAGAAACTTAAGAACCACCACGGAAAGAACTCTGTTCTCGTTCTTCGTCCTGCTGACTCGATCGAGACAACTCAGTGCTGGAAGATGGCTATGGAGAATGTTGATACTCCTACAGCCCTCATCTTCTCACGTCAGAATATCGCTCAACTTCCAGACGGAAACGACTATGCTCAGGCTGAGAAGGGTGCTTACATCGTTGCCGGTTCAGACGAGAACCCTGATGTAACCCTCGTTGCTTCTGGTTCAGAGGTTTCTACTCTTGTTGCAGGTGCAGCCCTTCTTCGTGAAGACGGTCTTAAGGTTCGTATCGTAAGTTGCCCTTCAGAGGGTCTCTTCCGTACTCAGCCTAAGGAGTACCAGCAGGCAGTTCTTCCATGCGGTGAGAAGATCTTCGGTCTTACAGCAGGTCTTCCAGTAAACCTCGAGGGTCTCGTAGGTTGCAACGGTAAGGTGTTCGGTCACGAAAGTTTCGGATTCTCTGCTCCTTACACAGTGCTTGACGAGAAACTTGGTTTCACTGCACAGAACGTTTACAACCAGGTTAAGGCTATGTTCTAGCATATCCCTTTGACTATGAAGAAATTCATATCTACAATAATGGTGGCCGCTGCATGCTTGTGCGCGGCCATCGTTTTAAAAGCCGAAGGCATCAAGGATGCCGGCTTTATTTCCAGCCCGGATGGTGTCACTTCCGTATCTCTCTTTACCCGTGACGGTAAGGCTTATTATCAGGTGGACCATCATTCGGAACCTTTTGTCGCTACCTCACGCCTTGGACTTCGCACAAATGCGTTCGACTTTTCCGAACTGGAATTCGTTTCCATGGACCAGGAACGTATGAGCGGAGAATACAAGATGGACCGCAGCAAAGCGTCTCAGATGTCTTATGATGTTACAAAGGCTGTCGTTACATTCCGCAACAAGAAGGGCAATGCCCTTCTTGTGGAGTTCCGTGTCGGTAGCAATGATGTGGCTTTCCGCTATTTCATTCCAAAGGAAGGAGAGACCGGAAGCGTGAGGATTCTTGAAGAACTTACCGAGTTCAGTTTCAATGACAGTCCTTCACACGATTATATCAAGACCTATCTGACTCCTCAAAGTCATGCCCTCATCGGATGGAAACGTACAAAGCCAAGTTATGAGGAGTATTACGGTATTGGAAAGCCAGTGGATGCAAAGAATGAATATGGTCACGGATATACATTTCCTGCTCTTTTCCAGATAGGTGGCAACGGATGGGTGCTTGTCAGTGAGAGCGGTGTTGACGGACGATTCTGCGGTTCCCGTCTCGGAGAGTATTACCAGACAGAAGGAAATTTAGAAGGAAGTGTAGGTGCTACCTATAAGATAGAATATCCTATGCCTGACGAAAACAACGGCAATGGCACTTCTGAGCCTGGAATAGCCATCCCTGGAGGAACACCGTGGAGAACCATCACTCTAGGTCAGACCCTTGCTCCTGTCGTTGAGACAACTGTTGCATGGGACCACATCGAGCCTCTCTATAAGACCAATCACGACTATCAGTACGGAAAGTCTGCATGGAGTTGGATCGTATGGCAGGATGCCAGCATGAATATGAAGGATCAGAAGGCATATGTCGACTTTGCTTCTGAGATGGGCCTTCCTTATCTTCTTGTTGATGCGATGTGGGACCAGAATCTCGGATATGAGGGTATCGAGGAACTCGCTGCTTATGCAAAGGAAAGGAATGTGGAACTTTTCTTGTGGTACAGTTCGAGCGGATGGTGGAACGATATCGTCCAGAGTCCTATAAATGTGATGAGTAGTCCGATCCTGCGCAAGAGGGATATGCGATGGATGAAGGAAATCGGAGTGAAGGGTATCAAGGTAGACTTCTTCGGAGGTGACAAGCAGGAGACAATGCTTTACTATGAGTCCATTCTCAGTGATGCCGATGACCACGGCCTCATGTGTATCTTCCATGGTGCAACTCTTCCTCGTGGCTGGGAGAAACTCTACCCTAACTATGTCGGAAGCGAGGCTGTGCGTGCATCAGAGAACCTTGTGTTCTCGCAGTACGAGTGTGATCAGGAGGCTCAGGCGGCATGTCTGCATCCGTTCATCCGTAACACAGTCGGATCGATGGAGTTCGGAGGCTGCTTCCTTAACCAGCGCCTTAGTCGTGGCAACGACCGTGGTACCACACGTCGCACTACAGATGTGTTCCAGATATCTACCCTGATCCTATATCAGAATGCTGTTCAGATGCTGGCACTTACTCCTAATAACCTGACAGATGCTCCGAAAGTCTGTCTGGACTTCGTGAAGGAAGTGCCTACCACATGGGACGAGACTCGTTATATTACAGGATTCCCTGGAGAGAATGTGGTCCTTGCACGTAGAAACGGAGACAAGTGGTATGTCGCTGCTGTAAATGCTGTGGATGCACCTCTTGAAATCAATGTCAAGGATGTCCTTGAGGCTCTTGGAGCAGAGGGTGCCGAGGTCCGTATGATAAGCGGAGGAAACGATCCTAAGGAGGGTAAGGCTTCCAAGAAGATTTCCGTGGCTAAGAATGACGCTGCGGTACTTATCATCGGATAGGGAGTCTATATATAAAGTAAAAAACAGACAGCAGAAAAATCTGCTGTCTGTTTTTTACTTTATATATTGTTGATGAGTACTCCCACCACTCTGAATACGTTTATGATATCGCTGTAAGGCAGTTCGAAGTCAGGGAAGTCCTGCTGGTTTTCTGCAATGAATGTGAGTGTGCCTGCTTCCGGACCGTTGTCTACTATTTTGCGTAGAAACATGCCGCTGGATCTGGTGTCCACCACGTAGACCTCTCCATTGATGATGGTTGACTCTCTTGGCATCCTCCTGAGTGCTATGAGATAACCTCTGCAGATTCTAGGAGCCATGGCATCTCCGGGACAGGTCGCGAACATGTCGTGTTTCTGGAAATGCGGTACCGGAGGAAGACGGTCTACAGAGGAAGAATTCATTACATACTCATATGTGTTGATGTCAGGCGCTCTGAAAAGACGTGCGGGAACTACCGGAATGTCATCATCATGATTCAGTTCAGGGTGGTCGTCCATCAGTCCGTCTGTGTGTGAGGTCTCCTGAGGGTCGAACATCGGACCTTCTCCTGTCAGAAGCCAATTCGTGCGGAAGCCGAATGCGTTGCTCCATTTTGCTGCCGAATTCTTTCCGAATGTACGTCCGTTGAGTTGGTTGCTTACTGCGGCGGGCTGGACATCGAGCATTCTTGCTACTTCCATCTGTGAAATACCTGCTTCGGAGAAATATTCCTTGATTTTTTTACCTATTTCTGCTGGGGTTAACATTCTTTGTTTAGGTGTTATGTGAAAATGTGAAAAAATATTTTACAAAAGTGTTGTAAGTTTACAAAAGTGGTTTTATATTTGTTAGCGACTTTTGAACCTAGGGGCAAAGTTAACGTAATTTGTGAAGAATTCCTAGGTAATTAATAAAAAATAAACTTTAAGTGTTATCTTTTAGTTTAACACGGCGATGATGATTTCAATTAGAAAAAAGAATGTTCACATTACTTTAGAAAATGTGCTTTCTACCATCTGTTTCCTTGCTGGGATCGCATTTCTTTTGGCGGCTCTCTTCGGAATATGGCGCCATTTCCTGACCATGGGTCTGTGTATCGCTGTGGGGATAATGATAACGGACAAAAGTCCTGACGATGACACAAAAGAAAGGCGTCACAATCAGTGACGCCCTCTCAGTCGCTAAAGCCATTCTTCCAGCCACCTGAAATACTCCCTGTGCCACAGCATTGCATTCTGTGGCTTCAGTATCCAGTGGTTTTCATCAGGGAATATGAGAAGCCTTGAAGGAACCCCCATCATCTGGGCTGCATTGTAGGCTGCCATACCTTCGTCTACAGGAACTCTGTAGTCCATTCCTCCATGTATTACCATCAGAGGTGTATGCCACTTAGTTACAGATTTATGTGGAGAAAGTGCATAGTGGCGTACTGCTCTAGGGTCGTTGCTCCATGGTGAACCACCCTGCTTTATGCCTCCGAATGTCACTCCGTCTCCAGCAGGACCGACAGGTCCTTCCGGTGTACCGACGCGTGGGTCGATCACTGTCTCGTGCAGACCTCCGTTGTCGAAGTTAGGGAACCACATCTCTTCCGTGGTCATGTACATATGTTCCTCGTTGAATATTCCGGCATGTGCGATGAATGCATCGAATGTGTTTTCATGTGTGCCGCAAAGGTTGTATACTGAATATCCTCCGTAACTTGCTCCGCACGCAGCCATCTTGCCCACATATGGTTCAGCCTTGAGTTCTCGCGCGGCAGCCAGATAGTCCTGCATGTTGAGGCCAGGATAGTCTCCTGAAATCTGTTCTGTCCATTCCTGACCGAAGGCAGTTGTACCGCGTCTGTTAGGTAGCACTACCACATAGCCCTGCGAGGCCATCAGACGATAATTCCACCTGTATGACCATCCCTGGCTCAATGTGCCCTGTGGTCCTCCGAGACAGATCAGGATGGACGGATATTCCTTTTTAGGGTCGAACTTAGGTGGATAAAGCACCCATGTCAACATATCCTTGCCATCGACAGTCCTTACAAAACGCGCTTCGGTGTCGTGCCCGTCCAATTGATTGAGTATGTGTCCGTTTTCGTCGGTGATCTGTCTGTATGACACTGCTTTTGCTGTTACCGGACACTCTGCCGCCAATGCCTTCATTCCTGTTGTTTCCGTCTTGCCTGAAGGTGATATGGTCACGGCCACAAGTTCGGTAGGGAAGTCCATGCTGCACCATGTCGTATAGAGGGTCTCAGAACCGTCGGAAGCATGTGTGACATGGAACGGCGATCCGAAGTCATACCACATGTCTTCTCCTGTGATACGCTCTATCTCCCAACTTTCTGCCTCTTCATATGCCTTGAATATTCCCTGGAGTCCCTCTGCCAGAGATGCGAAATATATGCTCTTCGAATCCTCAGACCATACTGGTGAGGCCACATTGTACTTGAAGTCCACGGTAATGTCCTGGATTTTCACTGCCTTAGGCATGTTGCCCTCGGTCTTTTCCATATGGGCTACGATCAGCCTCTGCTTGTCAGCCTCGTATCCGTCACGTTCCATGCTGATCCAGCATAGTCTTTCTCCGTCAGGACTCCATACAGGGTCGGTATCATATCCTCCTCCCATTTCTATGACTTCAGTCTGACCGTTCTCTACATTATATATATAGATCTCAGTGTCGGTCGAGAATGCATACTTCTTTCCTGCAAGTTTACGGCATGAGTATGCTATATATCTGCTGTCCGGGCTCCAGTCTAACTGCTCTATTCCTCCGAACGGCTCTGTCGGAAGTTCATAAAGTCCGCTTTCTCCTTCCAGAAGGTCCTTAGGTGCGCCAAGTGTACCTGCATTGATGTCAAGGTCTGCAACAAATGTGTGAGGGATTTCCATTACGGTGTGGTCCCAGTGACGGTACATAAGGTCGTCTGTGGTATAGGCCGTAGCCTTGTCAAGGTCGCTGTAGCAGTCTGTCGGAGATTTTACTGCGCTCTTGACATAACTTATGAACATTACCTTGCTCTCGTCCGGAGATATCTTGAACTCGCTGATGCCTCCCGGCACGTCGCTTAACTGTCTGAGATTCTTCAATGTCCACTCTTTTCCCTTCTTTATGTCCGCACTCCAGATCTGACCTCCATACAGGTAGACGATCCTCTTTCCGTCCTGGCTCCATCTTGCATTGCTGATGCTTTTTCCGGACGTAGTGATCTGCTGATTGTCAGATCCGTCCAAGTTGCAGATGAAGAGATTGCGTACACTGCGGTTTTCCTCGACGGATGTATAACTCACACCATATAATATATGCTTTCCGGCAGGAGATACCTGTGGGTCTGACATACGTCCGAGCGCCAGGAGGACCTCAGGACTCATCTTTCCGTCTTCAACGACTATTCCGCTTCTGCCGATATAGCCTTCTGGGTTAAGTTCGATCTTTTCCTTTTTCATAAACATAAATAATCCGATTGCTGTTGCCGCCAGTACTGCAAAACTGGCGATTTTGCCGGTTGTCTTCATATTAATAGTCTTTTAAATGTTTAACTCTCGTGATATGCCTCTGCCGCTCTTCTCAGTTCCGATGCGACTGTCTCGCGGACAGATGCCGGAGCGATGACTTCCAGTCGTGCCCCGTGCTTGCAGAATTCCATTGTCAGAGCATCGTTGGGACATACGAATATTTCGAAGTACACACTCTTGTCATCCGGATCCGGTACATGTTTCCTTGTTTCTCCGCGTGAGAGTTCCTTCTGACTCCAGTGGATAGGTAGGTCGCGCAGGAAGTTAGCCTCTTTCGGTGTCGTGCGGAATATGATTGTCTGTCCCTTTCCCTCTGGTATGTAGATGCCGAAACCGGTAGAGAAAAGTTCCTCTATGTCGAAACTCTTCGGCATGCGGAACTTGCGGTCCGTTGTCTCCAGAGCCATGATTCTGTCCAGTCCGTACACTCTCATGGCATTGCGCTCGATGCAGTGTCCCACGAGATACCATCTCTTAGCGAATTCCTTTACTGCATAAGGCCTTATTGTATATGTCTCGATGTCTTCTCTAGTGTATTTACGATAGTCTATGACTATTTCATGGTTATCGGTCATTGCCTCCATGATGCCGGTGAGATGTCTGTGTCCTGATGGTATATCCTCTACAGAAACTCTGCCCGAGAGCCTTTCCTTGCCTAGGGATAACATACTGTTGACAGTGAATGTGTTTATGAGCCATGCGGATTCTGCATTCTCGTCAGAGACATCCTCCGAATACTTGATGAAATAACGGTTTGTCCTGCGGTTGCATCCTATATGGATTCCGAACACCTCATATACTGCTTCCCTGTGGTTGTTGAATGTCCTTCGGGAATAATCGCTCTCGAATCTGTCCTCCCACTTGTCTATGATCTCGTCAAGGCTCAGACCTTTCTCTCCGGCGCGGATGAATGTCTGCACCAGCCATATATATTTCTTCAATAATTCCGTTACCATATTCAATCAACTGATTTTACTGTAGTCCTTGATCTGATATTTCTCTTTTCTGAGTTCCTTCCTCAACAATTGGTTCCTGTCGGAAGTCAGTGCAGGGTCTTCCTTCAGTACTGCATCTGCACAGTCCCGTGCTGCATTCAGTATAAGTCCGTCCTTTGCCAGTGATGCGATGTTGAGGCTTATAGGCAGGCCGCTCTGTTGGGTTCCTTCGAGATCTCCCGGGCCTCTCATCTTCATGTCTTCCTCAGCCAGTTCGAATCCGTTTTCTGTCGCACACATAAGTTCGATCCGGTGTCTGGACTCCTTGCTCAGTTTGTGACCTGTCATCAGCACGCAATACGACTTCTCGCTTCCTCGGCCCACTCGTCCTCGTAACTGGTGCAACTGGCTCAGTCCGAATCTCTCCGCACTCTCTATTATCATTACGGATGCATTGGGAACGTCCACACCCACCTCTATCACGGAAGTGGCGACCAGAATGTCGGCCCTGCCCTCCGAAAAGGCATCCATATTGAACTTCTTCACGTCGTTCAACTGTTTTCCATGCACGACGGCAGTCTTGTACTCCGGGAAGGGGAACTTCTGCATTATCTCCTCTGCTCCCGCTTCAAGGCTTTGATAATCAAGTTTTTCTGTCTCGTTGATCAGAGGGTATACTATGAAGATCTGTCTTCCCTTGGCGATTTCGTCCTTCATGAACCTGTACATGGCCGGGCGCTTGCCCTCAGTTGCATGTATGGTCTGTACCGGCTTTCTTCCAGGAGGAAGTTCATCGATGACAGACACGTCCAGATCTCCGTAGAGCGTCATTGCCAAAGTCCTTGGGATAGGTGTCGCTGTCATTACAAGCACGTGAGGCGGTGCACCGCACGAGGCTTTTCTCCAAAGTTTCGACCTTTGCTCCACACCGAATCTGTGCTGTTCATCTATGATGGCCAGCCCAAGATTCCTGAAGATGACGTTGTCTTCGATAAGAGCATGCGTGCCGACGATGATGCCTATGCTTCCGTCTTCCAGACCTGCATGTATCTCGCGTCTTTCTGATGTCTTGCTGCTTCCTGTAAGCAGCGCCGACCGGACTCCTGTGGGGGCAAGAAATTTCTGTATGTTCTTGAAATGCTGTTGTGCAAGAACTTCTGTCGGGGCCATGATGCAGGCCTGAAAACCGTTGCCGATTGCAATCAGCGCGGTAAGTACCGCCACCATGGTCTTTCCGCTTCCTACATCTCCTTGAAGAAGGCGGTTCATCTGGTGACCGCTCTTCATGTCGTTTCTTATCTCTGTGACAACCCTTTTCTGGGCTCCTGTGAGAGGGAAGGGAAGGGCATTGTAGCATAGGTTGAAAGCCTCTCCGACCTTAGGCATCATGATACCTTGTTCGGCCCTGCTTCTTACATATTTCTGCTTGAGAAGAGAAAGTTGGAGGTAGAAAAGTTCCTCGAACTTGAGTCTGTATTTTGCCTTCTCGAGAGAAATCATGTCTTTCGGGAAGTGGATGTTGCGTAGGGCGAAATGTAGAGGAACCAGTCCGCATTGCTTCATTATATGTTCCGGCAATGTCTCCTCAGTAGCGGGCAGACCTCTGTCCAGTGCCGCTTCCATCATCCTGTTCATCACCTTACCTGTAACCCCGGCATTCTTAAGTCTTTCTGTGCTGGGATATACTCCTGTCATTGTCCCTTCTGCCGAAGTTCCTGCTACGCTCTGCTGTGAGGTGGTTTTGGCTGTCTGGAGAGCGTCCACTTCGGGGTGAACCATGTTGATGCGTCCGTTAAAAGCCGTTGGTTTTCCGAAGAATATGAATTCCGTTCCCGGCTTCAACTTTTCGTGCATCCACTTGATGCCCTTGAAGAACACCGTTTCCATTTCTCCTGTTCCATCGCTTATCCAGACGCTCATTCTGCGTATAGTGTTGAATTTTAGGGGGTTTGATTTGTCGGTACTCCTGCTGGTTCCCTGTGCTGGGATGCTCTGCGTTACATCTTCAGGACTGATGGTTCCACCTGCTCCATAAAGTTCTGTTCTCAGTACCTTTGCGCGGATCTGGAGATGAGCCATGTCCGGCCTTGCATCGCATATCCTGACAATCGAACTTTTGTCGATGTATCTGAACGGATACAGACGCAAAAGGTCTCCGACAGTCTCCACCGCCAGTTCCTTTCTCAGAAGTTCAGCCCTTTTCGGACCCACTCCCGGCAGAAATTGAATCTCCATGTCCAGTCCATGTGCCATAATAAGGCAAATATAATGAATTTACTCCAAAATCTCATAGCATCCCGCTTAACTTTGCCATTGAGCAGTGTCTAACCTGCCACTAAAACGGCAGATTAGACACTGTTGTTTTGTGTATGTTATTTATTGTTAGTGGGTTGTGTATTTTGTGGGTGTCTAATCTGACGTCTTTATGTCAGGTTAGGCATTCGTGCACATCTCTCAGACTCATCTTCGTGATTCTGGCTAGTTGCTTCGGGCCACAGTTGAACTGCCTTTTAAGCGTGAGTATGACATCTCTTTTCAGCACATCCTTCAGTTCGCTTATATCAGTCACCTCATATTTCTTGTTAAGGATTTCTCTCAGCCCTGCCATGACCAGTTCATCGCTGAAATCTACAGGGCCTTCCTTCGGTCTTGAACTTCCAGACTTGTAAATGAAGAAATCCAGTGACTGGACTCTTCCGAAGCATGATTCGACAAAATCGATGCATATATATGATGCCGGATCAATGTATCCCTTGCGATTGATGCGATACTGTCCTTCTATCAGTGTTTTTGAGTGCATGATACGGCGGTACTCCATTATACCTAGTTCTGACACTGACCTAGATCCTTCCAATAAGTCGCTTCCTGCAAAATAACATCGTCCGCTGCTCCATTCATAACCTTGGACAGATTGGTTTATGCCTGCCTTGATATGGTTTCTCAGAACATATGCTATGGCCGTCTTCAATGCATCTCCGGAGTTTTCGATTGTCTTGCAGCCAGTCTTCACATGCCTCAGAAGACTGCTCGTGCGGTACTTGTTGTAGATATATCTCGAAATATACGTTTTATACATATCTATAAATCGTTTTACATTTTCAGCCTTTCCGTGGACTATGAAGTGGAAATGATTTGACATCAGAGTGAAAGCCAGCATGTTTATTCCAGTGCAGAAAGTACATAATGCGACATGATTCATACCGGTTGTGTAATCCTCTCTGTCGCGGAATATGATATTGTCTTCCAGACCTTTGGTGTAGACATGATGGAAACGGGCTTTGGGTATCTGCTTCATATTTGTTCTAATTTGGTCATGCAAAGTTCGACAGTGTTATCCGCATACCGAAAAAGTATGCGGATAATTTCAGAAATCGCCCTCCAAAGCGCGTCAAGTGGCAGTTTTACCTGTGAAATTTGTTTGTTTTTTATGAAAAATAGAACAAATTGTTCCACGTGTGGTTCTATATCTTGTGGTTTTGGCCTCATATAGTGACTAATCTGCCTTCAGAACATTAGGATAGGCAATGCTCTAAAATGTAATTTATTTGTAATCAGATATTTGTGATTTTGTGCGGTGCCTAATCTGACGTTTATATGTCAGGTTAGACACTTTGAGCAGTTATATGGCAAAAGTCTGGTTTGAGGGTTGCAAAATAATGGTTATATTTGTTGGTTATTTCTTTTGGGGAGAAAGTCGCATGCCCGAACGGGATGGTTGAAGAACGATGTAATAATTAAAAACAAAATACTATGGCAAAGAAATTAGTTGTGGGAATCACACAGGGCGATGGAAACGGTATCGGATATGAGGTCATCATCAAGGCTCTTGCAGATGAGAGGATTCTGGATATGTGCACTCCGGTCATCTATGGTTCGTCAAAGATTTTCGGCTTCTACAAGAAGCAGATCCATAACATTGAGCAGATCAATACAAATGTGATATCTTCTGCAAAGGATGTGCATCAGAAGAGGGTAAATATCGTGAATTGTCTCCCTGAAAACGTTTTTGTGGAGCCAGGACAGCCGACCCCGGAGTCAGCGAAGGCAGCAATGATCTCCCTCGAAAGAGCAGTGCAGGATATCAAGGAGGGTTATATCGATGTCCTTGTGACCGCTCCTTTCAATAAGAGGGCGATGGCTAGCGAAGGCTTTGGTTATACTGGTCATACAGAGTATCTGGAGAAGGAGTTCGGTGTGGATGAGGTCGCTATGATTATGGTGTGTGACCGTCTGAAGGTTGGAGTTGTTACTGGACATATTTCCCTGAAGAATGTATGCACCAGCATCACCCAGGAGAAGATCTTGAGCAAACTTCGTCTTATGAAGGCTGCCCTTCAGAGAGATTTCGGAGTGGACCAGCCAAAGATAGCCGTCCTCGGACTCAATCCTCACTGTGGCGACAGCGGACTTCTTGGCGATGAAGAGCAGCAGATCATTCTTCCTGCTGTAAAGACTGCCAATGACGAAGGTATCATGGCATTCGGACCATATTCTCCTGACGGCTTCTTCGGACTTGGAAATTACAGTAAGTTTGATGCAGTTCTCGCCATGTACCATGATCAGGGGCTTACTCCGTTCAAGGCCTTGGCGTTCGAGGATGGCGTCAATTTTACGGCAGGACTTCCGATTGTAAGGACATCACCTGACCATGGTACTGCATATGAGATGGCCGGTCGAGATCTTGCAGATCCACGTTCGATGAAGGCTGCCATATATACCGCTATCGATATCTATAACTCACGTGAGGACTACGACGATCTTGTGGAAAACCGCATGACCATAAAGATGCCTGACACCGAAATCAAGCCAAAGGGTGGCAGAATCATCGAATAAGATGGCGGAGGCAAATCAGCAGCGACCACCGATATTTCTTTTTACGGATGGTGCTTCAAGCGGAAACCCGGGACCTGGAGGTTATGGGGTGGTACTCAAGTGTGCCGGTCGGGAGATGGAACTATCAGGGGGCTTCTGTCTCACAACTAATAACCGTATGGAACTTCTGGCAGTCATAAAGGGGCTTGAGGCCATCAGGTGGCAGAATGCTGAGGTCCATGTGTACAGTGATTCTTCTTATGTGGTCAACGCTATAAACAAAGGATGGTTGGAAGGTTGGCAGAGAAAAGGATATGCCAAGGTGAAGAATCCGGATCTGTGGATAAGGTTTTCTGCTCTTTATAAGATGCACAGGGTTTCGTTCCATTGGATAAAGGGACATGCAGGACATCCTGAGAATGAGAGATGCGATGCTCTTGCAGTGGCAGCCGGTGCAGGTGCCATTGCTGCCGGACAGACGCTTCCTTCTGATCCGGGATACTGTCCAGAAGAACCAGGATTGATTTAGAGATATGAATATAATAAAGACTGATATTCCAGAAGTGGTGATAATCGAACCAAGGGTGTTCGGTGACCATCGTGGTTATTTCTTCGAGTCGTTTTCGGAGAGGGACTTTGCGGCGAATGTCCGCGAAGTGAAATTTGTGCAGGACAACGAAAGCAAGTCATGCTATGGTGTGCTGAGAGGTCTTCATTTCCAGAAGCCACCTCATGCGCAGAGCAAACTTGTGCGCGTGGTTAAGGGGTGTGTGCTTGATGTCGCTGTGGATATCAGACGCGGGTCTCCTACTTTCGGAAAGTATGTTGCCGTGGAACTTTCTGAAGATAACCACAGACAGTTCTTTATACCAAGAGGCTTTGCACACGGTTTTGTGGTGCTTTCCGACGAGGCCGTCTTCCAATATAAGTGTGACAATTACTATGCACCTCAGAGCGAGGGCGCGATAGCGTGGGATGATCCGGATCTTGGTATAGACTGGGGCATTCCGTCGGATAAGGTCATACTTTCTGATAAAGATAAATCACATCCTATGCTGAAGGATGCGAGTGAATTGTTTGATTATTCGGTAGACTATTATATATAGGTATGAATGTATTGGTTACAGGTGGTGGCGGACAACTTGGGCGCACTCTGATGGATGTGTCTGAAGGGTCTGAACACAGATTCATATTTTCGGACCTGAATGGTTCGGAGTCTATGCTATGCCTGGATATCACTGACCGTGCTGCAGTGAATCGTGTGATGGCGGAACATGGTGTGGATATAATTGTCAATTGTGCCGGGTATACTGACGTGGAAAAGTCTGAGACAGAGGAGGAAATGGCTTTCAGGATCAATGCTGATGCTGTCGCTGTGCTTGCGGATGCCGCGAAGTCTGCAGGTGCTGTACTTATACACATATCTACAGATTATGTCTTTGACGGGCGATGCTCCGAGCCGTACGGCGAGGACGCGGAGCCTGCTCCGCTGAGCGCCTATGGGCGCTCCAAGTTCGCAGGCGAACTTGCCGTCCTCGCCTCCGGATGCCGCCATGTCATCATCCGTACAGCATGGCTATACAGCGTTTACGGAAAAAACTTTGTCAAGACCATCCTTGAAAAGAGTGCTGAGCGCCCTGCCCTCAAGGTTGTGTCCGACCAGGTCGGAACCCCGACTTATGCGGGAGACCTTGCAGAATTCATCATGACCCTTCTGGAACCCGGCAACCTGGACAATACGGGCATCTATAATTACACCAACGAAGGAGTCTGCTCCTGGTATGACCTTGCTTGCGAAGTCTGTGAACTCAGTGGTAATCTTTGTGAAGTGGTGCCATGCAAGACAGGGGAGTACCCGGTAAAGGCAGCCCGCCCGCACTACTCCGTGCTGGATAAGTCGAAAGTGAAGACGGTATTCGGAGTCGGCATACCATATTGGAAAGACTCCCTCCGTTATTGTGTATCAAAACTCAGATAGATAGATTTGTCAATCAGTTCTGTCAAAATGACAGAATACCCCTCTGCTTTTGGATAAATCGCAGATTGTCACTATATTTGTAGGTTGTTTGTATCATAGGGTACATGCAACCTACAAATTTGTATAAAAACACAATAAGATATGTCATTTACAGACGTTTTCAAGAAGATATTCGGTACTAAGGCCGACCGAGACATGAAAGCCATCAAGCCGACCCTCGACAAGGTGCTTGAGGCATACAAGACAATCGACCAGTTGAGCGACGATGACCTCAGAGCGAGATGTCAGGCCCTTAAGGACAAGATTCAGGCTGCAATTGCATCGGATGAGGCTCGCGTTGCCCAGATAAAGGTGGAACTCGAAAAGGAAATTCCTCTCAGTCAGAAGGAGTCTCTTGCTACAGAGCAGGATAAACTTGTAAAGAAGATCGACGAGACGATAGAGAAGGTTCTCGACGAGATCCTTCCTGAGGCATTTGCGATCATGAAGTCGACTGCCCGCCGTTTTACACAGAACCCTGAAATCCGTGTAAAGGCGACAGACTTCGACCGTAACCTGAGTGCCACCAAGGAGTTTGTCACCATCGACGGAGACTATGCCGTATGGCAGAACCACTGGATGGCAGGCGGAAACGAGGTTACATGGGACATGGTCCACTATGACGTTCAGTTGATCGGTGGTATCGTTCTCCATCAGGGTAAGATCGCCGAGATGGCTAGCGGAGAAGGAAAGACCCACGTGGCTACTCTGCCTGTTTTCCTCAATGCGCTGGCTGGTAAGGGAGTACATGTCGTGACAGTGAACGACTACCTCTCGAAGCGAGACTCAGAGTGGATGGGCCCTCTCTACATGTTCCACGGTCTTAGCGTGGACTGTATCGACAAGCATCAGCCGAACAGCGATGCCCGTAAGAAGGCATATGCATGCAATATTACATTCGGAACAAACAACGAGTTCGGTTTCGACTACCTTCGTGACAACATGGCGATGTCCCAGAAGGACCTTGTACAGCGTAAGCACCACTTCGCTATCGTCGACGAGGTGGACTCTGTCCTCATCGATGACGCCCGTACTCCTCTGATCATCTCTGGACCTGTGCCAAAGGGTGAGGACCAGCAGTTCATGGAGTACAAGCCTTTGGTGGAACGTCTGTATGCCAGCCAGAAGACTCTTGTAAACCAACTTCTCAACGACGCGAAGAAACTTATCGCCGAAGGTAACGAGAAGGACGGAGGCGTCCTCCTCTTCAGAGCCTTCAAGGGTTATCCTAAGTATAAGCCTCTGATCAAGTTCCTTAGTGAACCGGGCATGAAGCAACTCCTCCAGAAGGT
Organism: Candidatus Cryptobacteroides sp.; assembly: GCA_045644485.1. GTDB lineage: Bacteria > Bacteroidota > Bacteroidia > Bacteroidales > UBA932 > Cryptobacteroides. The sequence goes on from JAZRGY010000060.1 coordinate 27,861, forward strand.
TGAGAATTATTACATCCAGGACAATGAACGCGAGATGCCTTTCATCACTGATGAACTCTATTTCGTAATCAACGAAAAGATGCACTCGGTGGATATGACAGACAAGGGTCGTGACCTGATAACAGGCAACCTCTCTGACCCTAATTTCTTCGTCCTTCCGGACGTCGGAGCATCTATAGCGGAAGTGCAGAAGGACTCTACTCTCAGTGCGGAAGAAAAGCAGGTCAAGAAGGACGATATCCTTGCAGACTTTGCCCTTAAGTCAGAGAGAGTACATACTGTAAGCCAGTTGCTTAAGGCATACACCATGTTCGACAAGGAGATCGACTACATCATCCAGGATGGAAAGATCAAGATCGTCGACGAACAGACCGGACGTATCATGGAAGGTCGCCGCTGGAGCGATGGTCTCCATCAGGCTGTCGAGGCAAAGGAAAATGTGAAGGTAGAGGCTGCTACCCAGACCTTTGCGACCATCACCCTCCAGAACTATTTCCGTATGTACCACAAACTTGCCGGTATGACAGGTACTGCGGAGACCGAGGCAGGCGAGTTCTGGTCGATCTACAAACTTGATGTTGTAGTGATTCCGACCAACAGACCTATTGCCAGAATCGATAACAATGACCTTATATATAAGACAAAGAAGGCGAAGTATGAGGCGGTGATCGCGAAGATTGTGGAACTCACAAAGGAAGGAAGACCAGTGCTTGTCGGTACGACCGATGTGGAGACATCCGAACTCCTCAGCAGAATGCTTCGCCTGCGCGGCATCGACCACCAGGTCCTCAATGCGAAGCAGCATGCCCGTGAGGCCGAAGTCGTTAAGCATGCCGGTGAACCTTCGACAGTGACCATTGCGACCAATATGGCCGGTCGTGGTACCGACATCAAACTTCCGGAGGAAGTGAAGAACGCCGGAGGACTTGCAATCATCGGTACAGAACGTCATGACAGCCGCCGTGTGGACCGTCAGTTGCGTGGACGTTCAGGACGTCAGGGTGACCCGGGTTCGTCAGTATTCTTCATCTCATTGGAAGATAAACTGATGCGTCTCTTCGGATCGGAGAAGATTGCCGGTATAGTTGACCGTCTCGGACTTGAGGAACATGAGGCTCTTGAGGCTCCTATGCTCAGCAAATCCATTGAAAATGCTCAGAAGAAAGTCGAGGAGAACCACTTTGGCACACGAAAGAGACTCCTCGAGTATGACGACGTGATGAACTCTCAGCGTGAGGTCATCTACACAAAGAGACGTAACGCCCTTTCTGGCGAGCGTGTCGAGATCGATGTCATGAACATGATGCAGGATATCGCACAGATCATCGTAGAAAGGTCTGAGGGCATTTCATATGAGGAGTTTGCAGAGAATGTGATGATGTCTCTCTCGATCGAGCCTGGCTTTGACGAGGAATTCTACAACAGCGCAAATGCAAAGGACATCGCGGCAAGACTCCAGGAAAACATGCTCAAGACATATGAGCGTCGTATGGATACCATGGCCCAGAGAGCGCTTCCTTTCATCAAGGACATGTACAGGAAATACGAGGAGACAGCGAAGGGAACAAATATCTACATCCCTATCTCTGACGGACGCAAGGGACTCCACCTTCCTATCGACCTTGCAAAGGCCTATGAGTCTGAAGGAAAGGAGATTGCGAGATCTCTCAGCAAGAGCATAACCCTTTTTGAGATCGACGACAAGTGGAAGGAACATCTTCGTGATATGGATGACCTGAAGCAGTCTGTACAGAACGCAACATACGAGCAGAAGGATCCTCTCCTTATCTATAAGTTCGAGAGTTTCAACCTCTTCAGCCAGATGCTCGAAGATCTTAACAAGAACGTACTTTCGTTCCTCCTCAGGGCTCAGATTCCTCTGGCAGATGCTACTGCGGCTCCTCGTCAGGCTCCGCCTCAGCGTCGTCAGACTCCAGATGCGAGTCAGTTGCAGACCAGCAGAACTGACCTTGTGACCAATGGCGGACAGGCCAAGAGCAATGCTCCGGTCCATGTGGAGAAGCAGGTAGGACGTAACGATCCATGTCCGTGCGGTTCGGGAAAGAAATACAAGAACTGTCACGGCAAGCAGGCATAAACAAATAAAAACATATAAGACTATGGCAAAGATGGAACCGGTAGTTAACGCTAATGCGATCAGCAGGATTTCTGCAGGTACTGTTATCAAGGGTGAGATCCTCTCTCCATGTGATATCCGTATCGACGGAACATTCGAAGGCAAGATCCAGAGCAAGGGCCGCGTGGTTGTGGGCGAAAGTGCGCACATCAAGGGCGATATCGTATGTGACAACATCGATCTTTGGGGTAAGGTCGAGGGAAATATCTTCGTTAAGGATACCCTCAATCTCAAGGATGGTTGCGTAGTGAACGGAAACCTTAACATCCGTAAACTTTCTGTTGAACTTGGTTCGACATTCAACGGAAACTGTAAGATGATCAGCGAGGTTGATTTCGACAGAGTAGCCGGAAGCAAGGAGCAGAAATCGCAGCCAGTTGCAGCGCCTGCAAACTAAAAGTGTCTAAAAACAGGATAAAAATGGAATATTTTTTGGAATATTAAAAAATGTTCGTATATTTGCAGTCCTGTTTTAAAGGGAGCATAGCTCAGTTGGTTTAGAGCATCTGCCTTCCAAGCAGAGGGTCGGGGGTTCGACTCCCTCTGCTCCCACCAAAAAAGCTGCTTCATACGAAGCAGCTTTTTTCGTACAATGGGGATG
>JAZRGY010000061.1:0-23802 GCA_045644485.1 Candidatus Cryptobacteroides sp.
GAGCGACAACGATCGACTCACCTGTGTGGATACCGAGCGGGTCGAAGTTCTCCATGTTACAGATTGCGATACAGTTGTCGTAACGGTCACGAATCACCTCATACTCAATCTCCTTCCATCCCTTGAGAGACTTCTCCACAAGTACCTGCGGAGAGAAAGAGAATGAACTTTCGCAAAGAGTCACGAGTTCTTCTTCATTGTTACAGAATCCCGAGCCGAGGCCTCCAAGTGCATATGCAGCACGTACGATTACCGGATAACCGAGTTCCTTTGCAGCCTCTTTGGCAGCCTCTACTGTCTCCACTGCGTGCGACTTGATAGTCTTCACATTGATTTCAGCGAGTTTTGCATTGAAGAACTCACGGTCTTCAGTATCCATGATAGCCTGAACAGGAGTTCCGAGCACCTTTACATTATATTTATCGAGGATACCTGCCTCATAGAGGTCCACACCGCAGTTCAAGGCTGTCTGACCACCGAATGCAAGGAGGATACCCTGAGGTGCTTCCTTCTGAATAACCTTTTCGACAAAGTATGCTGTAACGGGGAGAAAATATACCTTGTCTGCAACCTGCTCAGAAGTCTGAACAGTAGCGATGTTTGGGTTTATGAGGATGGTTTCTATCCCTTCCTCCTTAAGAGCCTTGAGGGCTTGCGAACCCGAATAGTCAAACTCACCGGCCTGACCTATCTTGAGTGCTCCAGAACCGAGCACGAGGACTTTCTTTATGCTGTTGTCTATCATAATATTGTCATTCTGAACGTAGTGAAGAATCTCTACAATTTAGCGATGAACTCATCAAGTGGTGTAACATTCTCAGTCAGACCAACGCAAACTTCCGGAGCGAAGTTAAGACCGATGAAAGGCTTTACCCTATGACGGATACCATCGATCGCTCCGTCATTAAGATTTGTGAAGAAGACTTCCCAATCTGCAGGCACGCTAGCCGGCTTCACTGTGCGGTATACATTCTGAGATGAAATATATGTTCTGTTGGTTCCCTCCTTGCGGACCGGCTGGTTGGCGCTTCTATGAGGATGGGCAAGTCTTGCAAGTTCACATCCTGCAGCCTTTGCGATAAGGTGGAAACCAAGTCCGAGGCCGAATACAGGCTTATTGCCAGCGAGAGCCTTCTTGAGGTTTTCAACAGTTGATTCACAGTTGCAGGTACATCCCGGACCGTTAGAAACATATACTCCATCGTATTCAAGAGTTGTGAAATCATAGTCGAAAGGGACTCTGATTACCTCCGCTCCTCTGGCAATAAGACCGCGGATGATGCTGTGTTTCACTCCAAGATCGACAACAACAACCTTCTTGCCCGCTGTTGTCGCAGCCTTGCTGCCGTTGATGTTTTCAACATCCTGAGCAGGCTGTGCAGGATAAGTGATGACATCCTTGCAGCACACATCTGCCGGAGATGGTTTCACAGGAGCCTCCGGCTTTGCTGCGCCCTCCGGAATGATTTCGCCTGACATCGATCCCTTGTCTCTAAGAATCTTTGTAAGTTCGCGGGTATCAATTCCATAGATACCTGTAAGATTCTGTTCCTTCATCCACTGCTCAAGTCCTTTCTCTGCCTCCCAATTACTGTAATCTTCGCAGACATCAAATACAATGAGTCCCTTAGGATGAATCTTTTCAGACTCAAGATTCTTTGAGAGTTTCTCTGCCATAAGTTCCTCAGAAGGAACGCCATAGTTACCAATAAGAGGATAAGTCAGGCACAGGATCTGTCCGCTGTAGGTAGGATCGGTCAACTGCTCAGGGTAACCGACCATCGAGGTGTTGAATACCACCTCACCGCTTACCGCATCTGCGCTTCCGAATGACCAGCCGTGGAATTCCATGCCGTTCTCCAGACGAAGTGTTGCTTTAAGTTTCATTCTATATTCTTGTTAATTATTATATACATAAAAAAATGACCATTTCTCTAACAGAGAAAATGGTCGACAACAATAGAAAAAGGGAAAACAGAAGACTGTGCATTATCCGGTAATGCGTTCACTCTCAGATATGTTCCGACTGTTGATCGTTTACACATGATTAATCCCTTTTTAATTTATCCTTATTATATCCCGTTAGGATTCGGTAAAACTTTGCGAAGATAGATATTTTATGGTAATTTTGCAAGAAGTTTCACACAGCAGATAATGCATTTTTCAGTACGCCATTACGAGTCCTTCAAAGGATCATTATATTAGAAAGATATGTATATACGAAATGAAGATACAATATGCGCTCCCGCTACCATACCGGGAACAGGTGCGATTTCCGTAATAAGGGTCAGCGGTCCGGATGCCCTTGATATTGCAGACAAAGTCATATGCTGTAAACGAGGCACTATTGCAGACGCTCCAGGCTACACCATCAGATTCGGAACTGCCTGCAATGCATCAGGAGAAGTCCTGGATGAGGTACTCGTAAGCGTGTTCCGTGCACCGCATTCATACACGGGAGAAAACTCCGTAGAAATCTCATGCCACGCATCTTCATACATCGTATCTACACTCATGGACCTTCTTTTTGAAGCCGGCGCACGTGCTGCTGAGCCGGGAGAATTCACTCAAAGGTCTTATTTAAATGGAAAGATGGACCTTGCTCAGGCAGAAGCAGTTGCAGACGTGATCGCATCACAGAATGCAGCAGCACACAGAATAGCCTTCAAGCAGATGAAAGGAGGCTTTTCAGACGAACTGAGAGGTATGAGAGGAGAACTTCTAGAACTCGTTTCGCTCATGGAACTCGAATTGGATTTCAGTGAAGAGGAAGTTGAGTTTGCTGACCGCTCACGTCTCGACTCCTTACTCGAGCAGATCATATCTCATGTATCACGACTCATCGACTCATTCCGCATGGGAAACGCTATCAAGAACGGAGTGCCTGTAGCGATAGCAGGAGCAACCAACACCGGAAAGAGCACTTTATTGAACGCCCTTCTTGGAGAAGACCGCGCCATAGTCTCCGACATCCATGGAACTACACGTGATACCATAGAAGAGACTTTGAACATAGACGGAATCCTCTTCCGTTTCATCGACACGGCCGGACTTCGAGAAACCACTGAAACAGTAGAAAAAATAGGTATAGAAAGAACATTCAAAAAGATTACCGAAGCCTCTATAGTACTCGGTATGATCGACCTGACCCGTGATTTTGACAGCACCTGTGAAACAGTACGATCAATCGTCGAAACCGTAGACTTCAAGACCCAGAAAGTGGTCTTTTTACTTAACAAAACCGATATCTCGGAGGATAACAAAAATGTTTCTCTGAAAAACTTTATAGTTTCTTTGCTTAATTTACAAGATATTACAACAACTAACACAAACACGGAGAGAAAGGACACAATTTCCACTCAAGAAGACGTAAACATACTTCAAATATCTGCCAAAACTGGACTAGGATTAAACGAATTACGATCGATACTCGCCTACAGCCAGCATGACATCCTCGCCGACAGTGACACCACACTGGTCACAAATCAGCGCCATGCTCAAGCCTTGACCGACGCCCGCACCTCCCTGCTCCGCGTACGTGAAGGTCTCGCCTCCGGACTCCCCACTGACCTCGCCGCCCAGGATATCCGCGAAGCCATCTACCACCTCGGCTCCATCGTAGGCGAAATCTCAACCGACGAAGTCCTAGGTAATATCTTCAGAAATTTCTGCATCGGTAAGTAGTCTCCGATAGGAATAGTAACGCATAAACCATTATAACACAGTATTTTAACATAGTTAGGGTAGGTCATTTTTACCTATGGTCATACCCACAATAGACTAAGAATCAACCACTTGAGTGCATATCAGACTCATGATATTTTATAGACACTTGGCACAATCTCTATAGGAAATCTGTAAGATAGCAGAAATCTTGTCTGAAAGTATTAAGGTATAGACATCACAGAAAAAGGAAGACGTACATTTGAAAAATGTCCCGCAAACAAACGTCTATAATTTCGCAGATACGGTAAGAAAGAATCAAATTAATTCATACCTTTGCACCGGATTGCTACCGGCAATCGACAGTGTAGTGTATTAAAAACAGACATCAGATTATGGAGTGGTTAGAGAATCTGCTTTTCAATCCTGATTCCATTGCGCACATCGTGCTTCTGTACTCTCTGGTCATATCATTGGGAGTGCTTCTTGGAAGAGTCAGGATCTTTGGGGTATCACTTGGAGTGACGTTCATACTTTTTGTCGGCATCCTTATGGGACATTTCGGATTCACCGGCAATCTTCAGATAATAAATTTCATCCAGGACTTCGGTCTTATCCTGTTCGTGTACTGCATCGGACTTCAGGTCGGCCCATCCTTCTTCTCAAGTTTCAAGAAGGGCGGAGTATCAATGAACCTCATAGCAGTGGGAGCAATCCTGCTGAACATTGCTGTAATGATTCTTCTATGGTTATGCCTTTTCGGTAAGGAAGACCTTCCGATGATGGTGGGAGTACTCTGCGGAGCAGTCACTAACACCCCAGGCCTTGGTGCTGCAAATGAAGCGCTTGCTCAGACGGGATATGCAGGCCCTCAGATAGCCAACGGATATGCATGCGCATACCCTTTGGGAGTGGTCGGAATAATTGCAGCGACCATTCTTCTAAAATACCTGTGCAAGGTCAATCTCAGCGAAGAAAAGGAAGCCTTGATTCAGGAAGAGACGGAAAACAAGCATGAGAAGCCGTACAGGATGTATGTAGAGGTGGCAAATCAAGCATTGGATGGAATCACGCTCAAGCGACTTCGTAATATGGCTAACCGCGACTTCATCTGTTCAAGGATACTTCATAATGGTAATGAAAGTCTCCCTAACAAAGATACGGTGCTGCATCATGGAGACCATCTTCTGATCGTATGTGCCAAAGATGAAGCAGAAGCAATAGTTACCTTCATAGGGCGTCAGATAGAAAAGGAGAACGAATTCGAAGCCGGAAACTCTCCACTTGTATCGAAGCGCATACTGATTACTGAAGATGACGTAAACGGAAAGACCCTCTCGCAACTGAGCCTGAGCGGTAAATTCGGGGTGAATGCTACAAGAATCTATCGCACTGGCGTGGAACTGCTCGCAAGGCCCGACCAGAGGCTACAAGTAGGTGACAGGATACTGGTTGTCGGACCTTCTGATGCCGTAGACCGTCTTGCTGCCCGACTCGGCAATTCCAACGACCACCTGGATCACCCTAACATACTCACCATCTTTGTAGGAATATTCATAGGAATCCTTTTCGGAAGTCTTCCTATCGCCATCCCAGGCATGCCTACTCCGGTCAAGTTGGGACTTGCCGGAGGTCCTCTCATCATCTCTATCCTGATATCACGTTTCGGTTACAGGATGAAACTCGTGACATACACCACGGTCAGCGCGAACCTGATGCTTCGTGAAATAGGACTGGCACTCTTCCTGGCTAGCGTGGGAATAAAGGCAGGAGGCAATTTCATCAATACTGTTGTCGAAGGCGACGGACTTCTCTACGTACTCTGTGGCTTCTTGATCACAGTCATTCCTATCATCTGTATAGGTCCTATAGCCAGATACAGATACAAGATGAACTACTTTACGCTCATGGGCATGATAGCGGGAATATACACAGATCCGCCGGCATTGGCATATGCCAACCAGACTGCAGGAAACAACGCTCCCGCACTCGGCTACACCACAGTATATCCACTCTCGATGTTCCTCAGGATCATCACAGCACAGATACTTATCCTGATTTTAGGATAATCTATTCTCTAGCATTTCTACTTCCCGGAGTAGGATTTTCGCTGACTCGTATTTCACAAAGGGCATCCTTGTCGTTACCATCAGGGAAACGGATCAATGAGTGGACAGATGAGGATGCTGAATCTGAATTCATACCATATGGCCGTCTCATCTGAGGCACTACTGCTAAACATCCTCCCTGACTCTGGTCGCCCTCGAGAACTGCAAGATCCGGACGTGCAATGGTTCCATTGGCACTTGAATCACTTTGCTTGGAACCGTAAACGACTGCATCTACCAGCACATCTCCATGATACAACGCAATGGCTCCTGCACGTGTCGAGTAAGTATAACTATAACTACCGTCCTGAGCCATCGGAGCAGCAAGGGCAGAGATTGCATCTCCACTTGTATGGTCATACATCAGTGCAGGAGTAAACTCAATACCAGAACCTGGAGTCCAGACATCCACACCGGCAATCTGATCCATTGTAAGCGGCTTGTCAATTTCAACAATACCAGGCTCATGAACTTCTGCCGGCTGGCCAAAACGTCTAGGCGGCCTGGCATGTGAAACCTTAACGACCTTCGTAATTCTCCGAACTTCCTTTCTTTGTCCCGTACTGATTGTTATCTCCATGCCTTCCTTCATATCTGCCGTCACATCAAGAGTCAACACCTTGTCACCAGCCTTGGCCGGGCCGACAAGTGTTGTCAGCGTACCAGCAGTTCCTACCTTGGTAAGAGTCACCTCCTCATAGTTACCGCCAAGGTCAATACCAACCTTTTGTCCGACCTCCAGACCAGCGACTGATGCAACTGGAAGGCAAGTGCTCCCTGCTTTAAATACAGCCTTAGGGTCTGTAGAAACTGGAACGAAGATCGTGGTAAGCGGAGCCGCATCAAAAACCAGAGCATTCTCATTAGGCCGGAGAACCAGAAATCCTTTCGCCTGGATAACTGTACCGGCAGGGAGTCGTGCAGCACGAACTGGTGCCCATCCGCTGCGGGTGATTTCAATCTCCCAGCCGGAGAGGTCTACCGCCTCGTTTGAGGAATTGTATAGTTCGATGAATTGCTCGTTTGCAAGAGAAATTTCATTGATGCTTACAGGTGCAGCACTGCGGATTCTCTGTGATGACGATTCCGAGCCTCCCTTCCATGCTGCTCTCACCTGAGCGAAACCTGTCTGGTCGGTATTCGGACCTGTAAGTCTGAAGGTAGCATAGACAGTCTGGCCCGGCTTTATACGCTTGGTCTTGTCTGTAGACTCAAGTTCATACTTCCATCCTTGCGGAAGTTCCAGTCCTAGATTGAAATTCGAAAGCGTATTCTGCGTATTGTTACGGAATGTCACTGCAAATAACTGAGATTCTCCTTTGCGGAATGTCAGCAGACGTGAGGTTTCAATGGCTCGCTCAGCGTATTTTGCCGCTGCAATATTGGTCTGGACAGCCTCTACCGCTTTCAACGAAGGATAACCCACGGTCATGACGCCCTCATAGAAGGTTCCGGCAGAACCATTACCGTTATCACCACCGTTAGCCAGCAGAAGACCACCCTTCTTGCTCATTGGAAAATATTGCTCGTTCGGGTCAGGAGATACAGGACGGACTCCTTCATAATAGGTTACCACATCGGTCTTTGTGGCATCGCCTCCTCGCAAATCCCATTTGTTGCCGCCTCCACCGTTGACGAATGCCGATACAAAACGCCAATCAGTAATGGATGGCACATCGTTCTTCTTGGCATTGAAGCCAGAAAACAATCCTGCTTCCATGTCAGCCATAATCCATGGGCCCTCACCATTTCCACTTCCCCAGTTAGTGGATGTACCGAAATAAGTTGTTTCCATCGTTCCCCTTCCCACAGCACGGCCATTAGTGGATGAATTACCATAATCAAAACAGCATCCGCTATCGAAATGAGTACCATCTACCACGTAGTAGATGCCTTCCGGCTCATCATTGATGGCCAGATAAGAAGCATTATTGTTTCTCAAACCCATGCCTGGCATAAAATAGGCTCCATAGACTTTGTGGCCATTCAGAACAACCGGAGCCATGTCTGCAATCGGCAGAGTATTGAACTCACCCTTAGCAGGACCTTTGAATGTACCGGGAGGAGCCTGCATCAGATCATTACCATGTCCTGTCTGGTCGTAGATGACACTGATGTAACCTATAGTGCCCTCCAGGAAGGCATCCTGTGCAGCAGCATCTGCATATCCGCCTGAAACTGTACCAATGTCAAGAGTCTTTCCGTCGGATTCACGAACGACCTGATACAACGGCCCCTTGTACTTTGAGTAAAGAATTCTTGTAGTACTATGCGCAGCAACGCATTCCATACCATAGGACTGATAAATGTCACATGGGCCCTCTACCGGCTTCTGCGCCATAGCCTTGCCATGGCCTATAGTCGCCAAGAGAGCGATACAAAGAAAAAATCTCTGGTGCCAAACTCTTTTCATAATATGATAGGATATTTCTGTTGTAAGATTTGCGAAAGTCAAAGTTAAAAATTTTTTCACAATACTCCACATACACTGGAAAATCAAGTAACCTTCAACATTCAAGACACACAAAACACCTAAACCTCTATACTATAACACTTTACAATATTGAGGACAGGTAAAATCAACCCACCCCAAACATTATAAAAGACTAATAATCAAGCATTTGAATGTTTAACACTCAACTAACCAATCCTCAGGGTAATAACATAAGGTAATACAAAGCCTTTCATTTATCGACACTTAATTGTACCTTTGATACTGCTAGTGGAAAAACTTGCAGGTGATGCACCAAAGTATGCAATAAAGTCAAGATACTTATATAATCTCATCAAATATGATTGATTTCAACAATGCAAGCATCTTTAAACTCAAGAAAACAGATGCATCCAAATTCGACTCTGAAATGCGCGATATTCTGATTGATGATGAGAAGATCATCGGTTGTTATCAGGATGTCAGAGACCATGTTGTATTCACAAACAAGAGAGTGATTGCTGTGAACGTTCAGGGAATCACCGGCAAGAAGAAGGACTTCACCACCCTTCCATACTCGAAGATTACAGCCTACTCCATAGAGACTGCCGGTACATTCGATCTGGAAAGCGAACTGGATCTTTACTATAGTGGAGTAGGTAGAGTTCGATTTGAGTTCAGGGGTTCTTCTGATATTCTCGAAATAGGACGAATCATCGCAAAGTATGCCTTAAGGTAATTGAAGAAATCACTCTTACCTAATGTTTAAAGTCCCGAATAGACATGAAAATAAGTGTCAATTCGGGACTTCAACATATAACCTCTAGAGAGTAGGCTTGACTGGTATAATGGTTCCGTCAGGATTGAAATACATAGGATCGATACAGGTTTCACGGTTGTAACCTCCTGAAAGCCCCATCTTTATACCTTCCGGACGCGTAAAACGATGGTACACCATATACCACTGGTCTGTTCCAGGGACATTAAGTACAGAATGGTGACCTGTACCAAAAATCTGAAGAGACGGATCCTGCTGAAGAACAACCTGCTCCTCCACCTTGGCCGGCTTTCCGTTTCGAACAAACTCCGTAGGAGAGTCAGAGATAAGGTATCTGATGCAGTAACGGGCTGAACGGGTGATATTTTCCGACCACATGAAATAGTAGAGGCCATTACGTTCGAACACGTGGGTTCCTTCAAGATAATGATACTCGCTTATACGCGATCTTGGAATAAGTTCACGTATTGTACCAGGAACAAGAGATACCATATCATCGGCAAGTTCAGCCATCCAAAGATATGAGTTACCCCAATAAAGATAATACTTACCTGTTGCCGGATCACAGAATACATCAGGATCTATCACCTGATTTGGAGCATTGATTTCCTCTTTCGTAAGAAGGGCTCTTCCTAGAGCGTCATGATATGGGCCTTCCGGCTTGTCAGCGACAGCGACTCCTATACTCTTATTTGCGACAAAATAATAGTAATATTTATAACCGTCATCCACTTTCTTTTCTATTATGCAAGGTGCCCAGGCATATTCCTTTCCCCAATCAAGATCATGAAGGTCAAGTATCACACCCTCATCTTTCCAATTTTTAAGGTCTGTAGAACTGAAACACTTGAAATCGTGGTTATGCCATCCATATGCGCCGTCTGTAGTCGGGTAAATATAATATTTTCCAGTCTGTTCGCTATACATTACCTCAGGATCGGCATGCAGTCCTGGAAATACAGGATTATTTACAGAAGGTGCAAGATGTTCCGCTTCTTTTGAATCACTCCAGGACTGAAGTCTCCTGTACTCCGCTTCAGTAACGCGAATGAAAGATCCTTTATCCGGCCCATAAACACCCTCCAGATACTGCGGACGCTTAGTTTCTGCAAAACCCTCATCTGTTGTACACACACGGTATCTGTCCAGAGGATCGGCATCCGGACAGACATATCCCAGTTGCCAGCCGGAGGTCCCTACAAGGCGGAAAGCAGATGGTCCCTCTACAGTCTTGTCACCCTCAGGAGAAATCACGGCAGGTGCAGACCACTTTTCAGAAAGAGTCATACTTTTTGAAACAAATATTTCAGAGCCCTTCTCATCTGCATTGAACAAAGCAGAATATCCGCCTTCAGGATGCGGATAGATCGCAACATCCTTTACATTCACACCCCAATCTGCAAGTAACTGTGGTTTTGACCATCCTGTCATATCTGCATCCGACATCAGACCATACAGATTCATCCTGTTATTCTTCTTCGCATCCTTGGACATAGGGAAATATAATACATACCCACCTTCAGCATTCAAAGACTCATCCCAGATGATCTTTACATCCCCTATCACCGTTTTCTTAGGAAGATTGATTGCTGACATAGAGTCCCACTCAATGAGGTCATCGCTTCTATAGACATTGATAACTGAATCACCCGAACGTGCGACCAATATGAATCCTCCACCATGGGCACGGCAAAGAAAAGGCACGCTCTCCTTAATATCAATTCCGGAATCTTCTGAAAAAACAGAATCGCCGCAAAGCAAGTCATGAAAATGTATGCCGTCCTGAGACATCGCATAGGCAGTCCATCCGCCATGAACAGACTTGTGACAATACAGATAACCATAAGTTTCATTGTCCTGCAGTTCAGGATTTCCTGACTGTGCAGACAGGATCTGGCTTACAGAGATCAAAAGAAGGAAAAGGATCTTTTTCATAGTCTTACGTTTATTTAGCATTCATATCTTACAAATATAGGAATATTTGCTTAACTTTGCTCATAATCATCAACACAAACTATGAAAGTCATTATTTTAAACGGTAGCCCGAAAGCAAAGGGAAATACTGCCACTGCCCTTAGGGAAGTTGAAAACACCCTCCATCAGCAAGGAATTGAAACAGAATGGATACATGTGGGAAACAAAGAGATCCGCGGATGTATAGCATGCAACGGATGTTGGAGAAAAGGTTTATGTGCATTTGACGATATCGTAAACGAGATATCTGTAAAGATGCGCGAAGCAGACGGACTACTTGTAGGTTCTCCTGTATATTTCGCATCACCGAACGGAACATTGCTGGCTCTGCTCGACAGACTTTTCTATTCGAATCTCCATACAGATTGGAGCATGAAAGTAGGTGCTTCCGTAAGTATTGCACGACGCGCAGGAACAACGACTACAATGGATGCACTTAACAAGTACTTCCTCAAGACAAACATGCCTGTGGTTCCTTCACATTACTGGAGCATTGCACACGGAACCTCTCCCGATGAGGTTGTTCAAGACAAAGAGGGTATGCAGACCATGCGCCAACTCGGATTGAATATGGCATTCATGATCAAGGCGATTCATCTTGGTCTAAAGGAGTTCGGATCACCAAAGATACAGGAGAAGATCACTGAAACCCACTATATCAGATAATCCTCATATATAAATACGATTTAATGACAGTCATGGTGAGAGCATATCTCACCATTGTCTTTTATATCTCCTGCCAGATACGCCGCGACAAGTTCCTCCACATCGCCACTGCATCCTCTGATGACTTCAATACGTTGAGCCTCAAGAACATTCTTGGCTCCTTGTCCCATATTGCCTGCAAGCATAACGGAAACCCCCATCTGCTTAAGTACAGGAGCGATTCCACTCTTGCATCCGCATCCTTCCGGAGAAGCCAGTCTGCCAATTCCAGCAACACTTCCATCAAGTATGTCAAATATTGTATAATATGCACAATGGCCGAAATGGTCATCCACTCTACCGTCTCTTGTTGGTACCGCTATCTTCATATTGTCATATTTTTATTTCGGGACGCTAAGTTACAAATTTTTGGCATTGAAAATCTGAAGCAAGAGATTATATTTGCATTATGGACAATTTTAAAATCATAATATTGGATTTTGACGGAACCTTGGGAGATACCGCTTCCGTCATCGTACAGACCATGCAGGCGACGATCAAGGAACTCGGGCTTCCTGTACGTTCAGACAAGGAATGCGCAGCCATGATAGGACTCAGACTGATAGAGATTCCTCCAGCATTATTTCCTGATTGCGAAGTGGATGGAGAACTTTATGCAACCACTTACAGGAGGCTCTTCCGCATATTCAATACTGACGGAGCAGTAACCCTTTATCCGAATGTAATGGAAACCCTGAAGGAACTGAAGCAACGAGGATTGATACTTACCATTGCAAGCAGCCGCAGCCACAGGTCACTTGCGGAATATGTAGAAAACCTCGGTCTATCTGATATTATCAGTTATTTTCTTGGAGCAGAAGATGTTACAGAGGGAAAGCCACATCCTGAACCAGTAAATAAGACACTCGGACATTTCAATATCAAAGCAGAAGAGGCACTCGTAGTCGGAGATACCACCTTCGACATCCACATGGGACGAAATGCAGGAACAAAGACATGCGGAGTGACATATGGAAACGGGAACCGTGAAAGTCTGGCAGAAGCAGACCATCTTATAGATGATTTCGGAGCACTTCTCGAACTGGTCCAACACCAATAAGTCCCACAGATAATATTTCCCCCGAATAAAGTATCCATAACCGTTGGCATAATTTGTGACTACATGGCCACAAACGAACAACAATTTATAATGATTTTAAATTATGGATACTAGGAAACTGACCGAAGGTGATGCAGACATCATCTTCGGTTCAACACAGATGAGAGAACCGGCACCGTCGGAATTCATTCCCAGACACGGCACTCCTGCAGAAACAGCATATCAGATCGTCAAAGACGAGACCTTTCCCCAGACTCAACCAAGACTGAATCTGGCAACGTTCGTAACCACCTACATGGATGATTATGGCACTAGACTCATGAATGAGGCTGTGGGCATCAACTACATTGATGAGACAGAATATCCACGTGTCGCCGTAATGTGCGGACGATGTATAAACATGGTAGCCAACATGTGGAACACCCCGGAAAAGGGTGACTGGAAGACAGGAGCGGTCGGCATCGGTTCCTCTGAAGCCTGCATGCTCGGAGGTGTTGCAGCATGGCTGCGTTGGCGTGAACGCAGAAAGGCGGAAGGAAAGCCATATGACAAGCCGAATCTGGTAATGAGTACAGCATATCAGGTGGTATGGGAGAAATTCTGTCAGTTATGGCAGATCGAGATGAGAACAATCCCCATAACATACGAACATCCTACCCTCGACATAGATGAAGCAATCAGGATGTGCGACGAGAACACTATCTGCATAGTGCCCATCGCAGGAGTGACATGGACTGGAATGAACGATGATATCGAGGCTCTGGACAAGGCCATTGAGAAATATAATTCGAAGACAGGATACGACATCCCGATCCATGTAGATGCGGCCTCCGGAGGATTCATTCTTCCATTCCTGAACCCTCACAAGAAATGGGACTTCAGACTGAAATGGGTCCTTTCCATATCCACATCCGGTCATAAATACGGACTTGTATACCCTGGTCTCGGCTGGGTCATATGGAAGGACAAACAGTATCTCCCAAAAGAAATGTCATTCAGTGTAAACTACTTAGGTGCAAACATCACTCAAGTCGGACTGAATTTTTCTCGTCCTGCAGCACAGATTCTAGGACAGTATTACAACTTTATCCATTTGGGAACAGAAGGATATAAGGAAATACACTCCAATTCCATGACAATCGCACAATATTGCCACGATGCTATCAGCAGAATCCCATGCTTTGTTAATTACTCAGACTATCTGGAGAATCCTCTCTTCATATGGTATATGAATCCCGAGTACGAAAAGACCGCAAACTGGACTCTCTTTGATCTTCAAGACAAATTGATGCAGAGCGGATGGATGGTACCGGCCTATACCATGCCTAAAAACATAGAAGACCTGACTGTAATGCGAATAGTTGTTCGCCAGGGAATGTCCCGTGACATGGCAGATATGCTTCTCGAGGACATCCGTAATGCTGTATCAGAACTTGAAAAGTTGGAATACCCTACCCCGACCCGTATTGCGGCAAGCAAGAATGAGGAACAGAAAGGAAAGGTATATACACATTAGGATTAAAAAGACAGATCATGAAGACACAGAATGGAAATGCGGGTAAAGCCTTCAAACTGAGCGTGGCCACACTCGCAATCATGAACATAACAGCAGTCGTAAGCCTGCGAGGTCTTCCGGCAGAAGCAATATATGGTCCGTCTTCGGCATTCTATTATCTGTTTGCTGCAATAGTCTTCCTTATACCTACATCTATGGTTGCAGCAGAACTTGCAGCAATGTTCTCAGATAAACAAGGAGGAGTCTTCCGCTGGGTCGGAGAGGCATTCGGACCTAAAACAGGTTTTCTTGCAATATGGCTCCAATGGATACACTCGACCATATGGTATCCCACGGTCCTTACCTTCGGTGCCGTATCCATCGCGTATATCGGCATGAACGATACTTCGGATGCAATACTTGCATCCAACAAAGTCTTTACACTGGTGACAGTGCTGACAATCTACTGGATCGCTACATTCATAGCAATGAAAGGCTTGAATTGGGTGGGCAAGATAAGCAAATGGGGTGGTATGATAGGTACGATAATACCTGCAGGACTTCTCATTGTCCTCGGTATAATATACATCGCCACCGGTGGCCACAATCATATGGCCATGTCACAGGGATTCTTCCCGGATCTGACAAATTTCGACAATCTGGTTCTGGCCAGCAGCATCTTTCTGTTCTATGCAGGTATGGAGATGATGGGTGTGCATGTAATGGAAGTCAATAATCCTTCGCGCAATTATCCGAAAGCAATCATCATCGGTTCTCTTGCAACCGTATGCATCTTTGTTCTTGGAACATTTGCATTGGGCGTGATAATTCCTGCAAAAGACATCAACCTGACTCAGTCTCTCCTCATAGGCTTCGATAACTTCTTCAAGTATCTGCATATATCATGGGCTGGTCCGATAATCGCCATAGCGCTTATGTTCGGTGTGCTTGCCAGCGTCCTGACATGGGTTGCAGGTCCTTCAAAAGGCATATTTACAGTCGGAAAGGCAGGCTATCTGCCGCCATTCTTCCAGAAGACAAACGCACATGGAGTACAACGCAACATTCTTCTGGTCCAAGGTGGAATAGTTACCATACTTTCTCTACTGTTCGTAGTGATGCCATCGGTACAGTCATTTTATCAGATACTGTCGCAACTCACGATCCTGCTTTATCTCATAATGTACATGCTGATGTTTGCAGCAGCGATTGCATTGCGTTACAAGATGAAAGAAACACCTCGTCCTTTCCGTCTTGGCAAAGGAAACGGATTGATGTGGATAATGGGAGGTGTAGGATTCGGAGGATCTCTTCTGGCCTTTGTGCTCAGTTTCATACCGCCGAGCCAGATTCAGACAGGAAGCAGCACTGTATGGTACTCGGTGCTTATAGCAGGATGTATCGTAATGGTCGTGATACCATACATCATCTATTCAAGGCGCAGACCATCCTGGAGAGACCCCGAGGCTGAATTTGCACCGTTCCATTGGGAAAAGCGGAAATGATATTACCTTACATCAAGTAAGGTGATATCAAAAATCAATGTAGAAAAGGCTTTGATCGGTCCTGAAGGACGCGAACCGTAACCTAGGTTATAAGGTATTACAATCTCCCATCGTGAGCCTGCCGGCATTTCACGCATGGCCGTAATCCAACCAGTTATCAGTTCATTGAGACGAAATGTCGCAGGATGTCCTTTCTGGGTCTGATCGAAGACTTTTCCGTTGATAAGACGTCCGGAATAGTAGACGGTAACAAAACTCTTAGGAGAAGGTTTCGGGCCCTTTCCTTTCACAATCTCCCGATACATGACTCCGTTGAACATGATCTTGACACCAGGTTTCTGAGCGTATTCCTGCAGAAACTCCTGATTACGTAACTTATATGCATTGTCTATCTGTGGCATCTCATTCAAATTTGTGCAAAGATAGATTTTTAAAAGAATTTGACACGTAAGAGTCATTGATTTCAGCACAATTTGGTTACATTTGTACAGAAATCAAATTAATGACACCATGAAAAAGATTCTTTTGTCGCTGCTTGCAGCATTCTCAATCGGAAGCCTTGCGCTTTCCGCACAGACAGTCAATAATCCGGAAGAAGGAAAATACAGTGTAAGCGTAGGTGACGTAACCCTTACTGTCGATGCTTCACGCGGCGGAAAGATTGTTTCTTTCAAGTACCAGGACAAGGAAGTTCTTTCTACCACCCGCATGCCGAACTCTTTCGGCAGTACATTCTGGACAAGTCCTCAGTCTGAGTGGAACTGGCCTCCTGTACCGGAGTACGATACAAAACCGTTCAATGTTGAAGTCAAGGACAATTCGCTTATTCTGACAGGAAACAAATCTGAGCGCTTCGGATACCGTATCCGCAAGGTTTTCACAGCAGACCCTAAGGATAACGCAATCGTGATCACATACACCATCATCAACGAATCCGGCGAGACCCGCAAGGTAGCACCTTGGGAAATCTCAAGAGTTCCAAATGGAGGAGTCGTATTCTTCGATGCAAAGGAAGCAACTCCTGCAAACAATATGAAGGGACTTCCTTTTACATATGAGCAGGGAGCAGCATGGTACGTGATGGATGAAGCAAAGGAAAACCGTAAGATCAATGCTGATGGTAAAGGATGGCTTGCATTCTGTGACAAGGGTCTCCTCTTTGTAAAGAAATTCCAGGACATAGCACAATCAGATGCAGCACCAGCAGAAGCGGAGATTCAGATTTATGCAAATCCAGGCAAGACTTTCGTAGAGATCGAGGAGCAGGGAGCATACACAACCCTTAAGCCAGGCGAAGAAACAGATTGGACAGCACGTTGGTATCTCGTTCCGACAGACGAGCCGGCAGTCCCTTCAAAGTCACTGCTCAAGAAAGCATTG
The DNA here is from genome assembly GCA_045644485.1 of Candidatus Cryptobacteroides sp. Taxonomy (GTDB): domain Bacteria; phylum Bacteroidota; class Bacteroidia; order Bacteroidales; family UBA932; genus Cryptobacteroides. Next base: position 17,100 of record JAZRGY010000061.1, read on the forward strand.
AAAATTGTAAAATAAACAGGCTGCATACCCTTACAGGCACGATGGCTTCATTAAGTCATCGTGCTTTTTTATTGTCCTTGATATGGTTGCTTTTTCAAAAGATAATGAATATCTTTACATGAATTTGGAATAATCTTTTAAACTATAGGAAAATGTTCAAGGTCGGAATTATAGGCGCAGGTTGGATCGCCGATAAAATGGCAGAGGCTCTGGCTCCTCTTCAGGATTATTGTGTATATGCAATAGCATCAAGATCATTGGAAAAGGCCACAGAATTCGCAGAGCGATGGAATATCCCTAAGGCATATGGTTCGTATGAAGAAATGGTACAGGACAAGGATGTGGACCTTGTATACATAGCGACACCGCATTCGCACCACTTTCCTCATACAATGCTTGCTCTTGAACACAACAAACCGGTACTTGTAGAAAAAGCCTTCACAGCCAACACCAAAGAGGCTGAAATCTTGATCAATACAGCAAGAGAAAAAGGAGTATTCATCACTGAAGCGATCTGGACCAGATACATGCCTCTTTCCCACAAAGTAAAGGAACTTATGGAGAGCGGCATCATCGGAGAACCACGTCTTCTTACAGCAACCCTTTGCTATATGATGGAATTCAAGGAAAGGATACTGCGTCCGGACCTGTGTGGCGGTGCCCTCCTCGACCTCGGAGTATACTCTCTTAATTTCGCAAGAATGTATTTCGGCACAGACATCGTCAAGACCGTGAGCAACTGTCAGATGGGACCGACCGGAGTCGACATGCAGGAATGCATATCTCTCTGCTTCGCTGACGGAAAGATGGCAAATCTCCAGTCCGGTGCCCTCTGTCTGAACGATCGCCAGGGCATAATCAACGGTACGGAAGGATATATCCGTGTCGACAACATCAATTGTCCTGAAGTAGTAGAAGTATACAGAAACTACGAACTCGCAGCAAGATATACAAAGCCGGAAGAAATGGTGAACGGTTATGAATATCAGGTCTATGAATGTCGAAGGTGCATCGAGGAAGGTCTTCTCGAATCCCCTATGATGCCACACGAAGAGACACTGAGCATCATGAAGCAGATGGACGATTTAAGAAAAGAATGGGGTGTTGTATACCCTATGGACAACGAATAATGAAACTCAACTATAAAACCTTATACAAATATGAATAATTTCGTTTACGACATCCCTACCAAGGTGTATTTTGGTAAAGATCAGTTATCAAACTTAGGCACTGAACTCAAGAAGTTCGGAAACCGCGTCCTTCTGACATACGGAGGAGGATCCATCAAAAGAATGGGACTCTATGACAAGGTTGTGGAAGAAATCGGAAAGGCCGGTATGGAACTTTTTGAACTTTCAGGAATCGAGCCTAATCCAAGAATCGGATCTGTCCGTAAAGGTGTGGAAATATGCAAGACAGAGAATATAGATGTAGTACTTGCCGTTGGTGGCGGTTCGACACTTGACGCTGCAAAGTTCATGTGCGCCGGAGCATGCGTAGATCACGACCCATGGGAATTCTTTGGTGCCGATGCAAAGCCTATCGATACAGCACTTCCTCTTGTAACCATCCTTACATTGTCCGCTACCGGATCCGAGATGGATACAGCAGGAGTGATCAGCAATCCTGAAACAGAAGACAAACTCGGACGTCTTGCCGGACCTATCCGTCCAAAGGTATCATTCCTTGATCCGACCCTCACCTACTCTGTAAACGCTTATCAGACAGCATGCGGATCTGCAGATATCCTGTCTCACCTTATGGAGGTATATTTCGACACTGACAAGGGCATGGATATGATTGACGGTTTCATGGAAGGAATGCTCAGAACTGTCATCAAGCACGCTCCTATAGCGATAGCAGAGCCTGACAACTACGAGGCAAGAGCAAACCTCATGTGGGCATCTTCATGGGCTATCAACGGATTCATAGCATGTGGAAAACAGAATGACTGGAGTTGTCACCCTATGGAGCACGAACTTTCTGCAACCTATGACATCACCCACGGCCTCGGCCTCGCGATACTTACTCCAAGATGGTTGGAGTATTGCCTCGATGAAACAAGAATCGGCAGATATGTACAGTTCGGAGTAAATGTATTCGGTATTGACCCTTCACTTGAGCCTATGGAGATAGCAAAGGAAAGCATCAAGAGGCTTTCTGATTTCTTCTTCAAGGATCTCGGCCTGCAGAGTAACTTCACAGAAATAGGCATCAGGAAAGAAGACTTTGCGATGATGGCAGCAAAGGCATGCCGCAATGGTAAGATCAACGGATTCAAGACTCTCGCGGCAGCAGATGTAGAGAAAATCTACGAAATGTGCCTCTAATGATGTTCAAGAACAAAGTAGCCATAGTGACTGGTGGCGCACAAGGTATCGGCAAATGCATCGCTGATGAGTTCAGGAAGGCTGGAGCACACGTCTACGTAATCGATATTCAGGACGGTCCACACTATGTGGGAGACATCTCCTGCAAGGAAGTACTGGAGTCATTTGCAACCTATATTCTTGAGCGACACGAAAAGGTCGACTTCATAATCAACAATGCTCTTCCTGTGATGAAGGGCATTGTTGATTGTTCCTATGAGGACTTTGAGTATGCACTGAAAGTCGGTATCACTGCACCGTTCTATCTGGTCAAACTCTTCTCTCCTCATCTGGCAGAGGGAGCATCGATAATAAATATGTCTTCTTCACGAGACAGGATGAGTCAGCCTCAGACAGAAAGTTACACTGCTGCTAAAGGAGGTATTGCTGCGCTCACCCATTCTCTTGCTATAAGTCTGTCCGGCAAAGCCAGAGTAAATTCGATTTCGCCAGGATGGATAGATACTGACTATACGGTATACAACGGACCTGATGCATATCAGCAACCCGCAGGTCGCGTAGGAAATCCTATGGATATTGCGAACATGGTCATGTTCCTATGTTCAGATAAGTCCGGATTCATAACTGGAGAGAATATATGCATAGATGGTGGTATGACCAGACAGATGATATATCACGGTGACAACGGTTGGAAACTGGAATAAATAATGAAGAAGTTTTTCAGGAAATATATAGTCGAAGCCCTGAGCCACATGGCGATGGGACTATTCTGTTCTTTGATACTTGGACTGATAATAGGACAGATAGCAAAGATTCCTGGACTGGATTTCTTGAACTTCATTGCAGAGGCTCTGACTGCAGATTCTCCTATAGTAGGAGCATGCATAGGACTTGCCATTGCCTCGGGCATGAAGTATGACCCTTTAGTAACCATCTCCTCTGCAATAACAGGCGCATTAGGATATGGATTTGGCGGACCAGTAGGCTCATATCTTGCTGTACTCTTGGGGGCAGAACTCGGCATGCTCGTTTCAAAGAAGACTCCTGTTGACATCATAATAACCCCGATGGTAACAATTGTCCTTGGAGGAATATTCGCCAGATACTGTTGTTCTCCTATCAATGATTTCATGCTTTATCTCGGCTCCATCATAAACAGAGCAACCACATTAAGTCCATTCCTGATGGGAATCACAGTATCAGTTCTAGTAGGTTGTGCACTCACTCTTCCCATCAGTTCCGTAGCCATCTGTGTGATGCTTGGAATCGACGGCTTGGCAGCAGGAGCAGCAACAGCAGGATGTTGCTCTCAGATGATAGGATTTGCCGTAATAAGTTTCAAGGACAACGGGATAGGTGGTCTGCTGTCGCAAGGGCTCGGTACCTCAATGCTTCAGATAGGCAATATTGCAAGAAAACCGATCATATGGCTTGCTCCAATACTCACGTCTGCAATACTTGGACCGATATCCACTATATGTTTGGAGATGTCAAATAACGCTCTCGGAGCAGGAATGGGAACTGCAGGCCTGGTTGGTCCTCTCGCCACTTATGCGACAATGTCTGAAGCCGGAATATCAGAAGGTCCTCTGGTCATAAAGATTATCTGCCTCTATTTCATTGCACCTGCAGTAATCAGTCTTGCTATAAATCATATAATGAAGAGAGCGGGATGGGTAAATGACGGAGACATGAAATTGAACCAATAAACACACACAAGATGATAATCAGATTAAATGAGATTCAGGAAAGCGTACTCCCGGCATTCAAGGGAGGAGACAAGGAATTCCGTGCAAATATGTTCTTCGACGGCACAAACCGTCTTTTCAAGGGAAATCTCATCCCAGGAGCATCCATAGGCATACATACCCATGAAGACAGTTGCGAAACGATCTTCATTCTGAGCGGTAAAGGAAGTATTCTTGAAATCGAGGACGGGGTCGAGACTATCAAGTCTGTAGAGCCGGGAGACTGTCTCTTCTGTGGCAAAGGTCAGACCCATAGCCTCAGAAACACATCGGAAGGCGAAGATCTGATATTCTACGCTTCTGTCATCATGTTATAAGAACTTTTCCTTCTACCTGAAAAACAATATCGGCCGAGAGTAACATAAATACTCCCGGCCGATATTGCCTATCACATAATGTAACTACCAGTTATCTGTCCTGAAAGGAGAAGCAAGAAGACCCTCCTTGTTAATCAGATTCGCCTCATCCGGATTATCTGCCCATGCATAACGTACAGCGACAGGATTCTTCACGTCCTTGCTGCTTACGACGACAGTATTGCCTTTTATCACAGCATCTGCCCACACAAACTTCTGGTCCTCACCTGCAATTGCAAAATGCTTGAGAACCTTCTCTCCACCGCGTATCGCAAGACCCTTGCCGGTCTCTGCAAATGTTATGATGATCTTATCTCCATCTACCTTCATATCCTTGTACACAGGACCAGAGTATGTCAGTTTCTCCCCATAAACAACTTTTCTTGCTCCAAGGAAAAGTCTCTTAGCCATGGTCTTCTTGTCAAGAGGATGAATGTCGTTCCATTCTCCCACATCATATGTCACGGCAAGAGCAGTGTTAGGAATTGTCTTGAATGTCTGGAGTTGAGCCTCGCGGATTCTTGCCCAACCGCTGTCTGTCGGCTGAGGATGTTTCTCCATGAAGTTTGGAAGTTGCATCAGAAGGAAAGGCATATCAGGCATTTCCCAAAGTTCACGCCAGTTGTTTATGAGGGATGTCATGAGAGAACTGTATTCATGCGCTCTGCCGGAGTTGCTCTCACCCTGATACCATATTGTTCCCCTGACCTTATAATTGCGTATCGGATAGATCATACCGTTATAGAGTCCGGAACCCACGGTCCTGCGGTTCTTAAGACGGTCAGCATACTTCATTCCTTCACTCAAGTCTGTTCCCACCTTATATTTCCATGTTCCGGTAAGGTCTATTTCGGCTGCATCACCGATGATCTTATAAGGTTTATCCTTAATGAACTCTCCGTTTCCGGCAGGAGCATTGAGTCTGACCACCACAGTATTCTTACCTTTCCTAAGCACTCCTGCAGGGATGTGGTAACGACGTGGAGGATATTCATAGCCGGTCGTTCCGACAAAGACACCGTTCACATATACCTGGTCATTGTGTACCAAAGTACCCATGCTGAGTCTTGCATGTCTTCCCACCATCTCTTCAGGAATCTCAAAATCCTTTCTCATCCATACAGTACCGCGTACATTCAGGCCGTTTTCACGCCATGTTCCAGGCATCTGCATTGTTCCCCAGTCAGAATCATCGATATCCGGAAGATTCCAGACACCTTCACCTTTATCCTTATTGGCTTCTTCCTGCGCTGCGAGTGCCTCTTTATCAAGAATAAGCCTAGGGAAATCCTTAAGATATTCCTGAGCGATCCAACTCTCTATTTCAGAACCGCCGAGGCTGGACACTAGCATTCCCTGAGGGACACCTGTCTTTTCATATGCCTCCAATGCATAGAAATAAGCAAGGGCAGTCCAGTTCATCACATCTGAGGCCACACCTGAAATCCACTTCATATCACCGGTAATCTCTTCCTGCACAGACTCCTTCACGTCCTGGGTAGGAACCTTGTAATGACGGATCATATTGTTGTTAGAGACATTGATCTCCGGAAAGAGTTCTGTCAGGCGCTGAATAGGAGTTTCCTGATTTGACTGTCCGGAACAAAGCCATACATCACCTACAAGAACATCCCTGACTGAGATTTCATTAACTTCCATAAGATATGGACCTCCGGCTGGTTGCGGAGGGAGGGTAACCATCCATTTGCCGTCTTCGCCGGTCTGAGTCTCATAGTACGCACCATTGAATCTCACTGTAACCCACAGGCCAGGATCAGCCCATCCCCATATATCCAGTTCCACATCACGTTGAAGAACCATACCGTCGCTGATAAGTTTCGGCAGACGTACCTTTCCCGGGGTCTGAGCCGACATAAGCACAGCGACACATAATAACAAAGATGTCAGAAATAAAGATTTTTTCATAATAATTACATGGTTTGTATAAATCTTACAAAATTACTAAAAATGATTTACACTCAAGCCCTCCTGAGTAAGTGGAATGAAGCGGATTGAACCGTCTTCGTTAAAATGGAGATATTCCGCACATACACTTCTACGGCACTGACCTCCTGGAGTTCCATCAAGAGCATAGCTTCCATCATGATAGATATAATACCACTGTCCTTTGAACTGAATGACAGAAGGATGTATTGTAAAGCCATGATTTGCAGATGTGCTTATAAAACCTCCATATGTCCATGGTCCATTGATGGATGGCGCAGTAGAATATGCCATCTGTTCCTCCTGTACACCAGGTGCATCAGCG